>CASFCU010000058.1 GCA_949293285.1 uncultured bacterium | reverse complement strand
GTTAACACGTCTGCCTGTCACGCAGAAGATCGCGGGTTCAATCCCCGTCGAAACCGCCATATGGCTCTGTAGCTCAGTCGGTAGAGCAGAGGACTGAAAATCCTTGTGTCGATGGTTCGATTCCATTCGGAGCCACCATTAATTAAATAAGAAAATCAATCAGTCATCACGTATTCATGCGCTCGTAGCTCAGCTGGATAGAGTGTTTGGCTACGAACCAAAAGGTCAGGGGTTCGAATCCCTTCGAGCGCACCATTTTAAAAAAAACGGGAAGTGGCTCAACTTGGTAGAGCACTTGGTTTGGGACCAAGGGGTTGCAGGTTCAAATCCTGTCTTCCCGACCATTTAGATTTAACGTTGAGAAATCAACGTTTTTTATTTTGCTTGGTTTTGCTTTCTGTCTTGTTTAAGCAGAATAAAAACATGAAAAAAACTTAAAGTAGTTAAATTTGCTATATAATTAGCGGATTTTAGCTACTTTTTTGTTTAAAAATTTAATGTGCTAGAATATTGGAAAATCTAAGAATTTCCGTTTCGTAAGATAAAGATAACTTAAATCTTATTCACATTAAACTTCGGTTATAGATTCTCTTTACATCATTAAGAAAAACTAAGCTTAACTTTTTAATATGTGTAAATTAAGAAGAACATTCTTATCCATAGTGGAATGATCATCTTGTATCGAAAATTTAAGTTTTGTGCTACAATGTCATTAACTAGATACAAAAACGCAAATATGCCTATAATAAAAAACTTTTCAAGTATAATCAAAAAAGGCAATTAAAATTATCTAAGAAAATAAAGTTACTATGTAATTATATTATTTATCAATGGTTTAAGAAAGGAGAATAGGAAATGAATTATAAAAAGATTGGTTCATTTATCCGAAATTTAAGAAATGATAACAACTTGAGTCAATATAAATTGGCAGAAATGATTCCCATCAGTAGGCAAGCTGTGAGCAAATGGGAAAGAGGGGAAACGATTCCTGATTCATCTACATTAGTAAAATTAAGTGAAATATTCAATGTCACAATTAATGAACTGCTTCTTGGTCAAAAAAATGTTAAAAATAATATTAACGAATTACAAGAAATAACACTTAATATTGTAGATGAGAACAATAAGAAAGATAAAAAATATAAAAAATTATTTCTAATTTTTTTTGTGATTATTATCACTATGATTATGTTTTTTTTAACATATTATTTTATCAACTCTTACAATTCTATAAAAGTTTATACGATTAGAGGAAATAGTGATAATTTTCTTGTGCGTAATGGGATTTTTGTAATAACAAAAGAAAAGTTATATTTTGAGTTAGGGGATATAGAGTATGATAACAATGATATAACAATTAATTTGATTAGTTTATATAATAGAAACGATAATAAATTAATTATATCTTCGACTCGTAAAGTTTTAATTACTGATTACTATGGATATAATGAATATTTTAATTACAACTCGATTTCTAGTGAATTAAATGATTTTTATCTAGTAATAAAATATAATGATTCAAAGACCGAAACAATTCATTTAAGGTTAGAAGAAGACTTTGCTAATGACAATCTAATTTTTAGCAAAACAGAAAAAATAGGGTAAAGTTGAAAGAGTTAATAATAAAAATTTAATTTGAATTTTACGATAGAACTTAACAAGTTCTATTTTTTTTGGGGATATATGGTAGTATGAAGTCAGGTGGTGTTTTATGAAATAATACTACTTGAAATTTTATTTTAATTATAAAAAGCTTTTTATAGTATAAAAAATATATAGTGCATTATATTTCTAATTTGAAAAGAGGTGAAGCTTTTTTACTAAAATATAAAAAAATAAAAAAAGGAGTGAAAAATAAAATGAAGAATATAATAAAAGAAATTTTTAAAAGTTTTTCTTTAATCTTGCTAATAGCAATGTGTATATTATCAACTATAGATGTTCAATCCTTAAGTAATAACCATATTTATTATACAAATGGTAACAATATAGGTATGCTTTATATTGAATATAATAATTTACTTAGTCAAGGATTTATTGAAGAACAAATTTTTAATATGGATAAAGAAGAATTTGAAAGAAATAAAAATCTTAAAGGGGAGTTGATGGCTATTGATATTAAATATGTTGAAACGACATACACATATCGACCTAATGATTTTGCAACTGCAAGTATAAATAATATTGATGATACAACTTTAATTAGTGTTGTCAATAGAGAGATTACTGAAGAGGAATACAACAATATACCTGAAGATATGAATACATTAATGATGACAAATGATACAAATCCTGATATTGTAGAAACGACATATAAAAAAATAACCACAACTATTACTTATCTTTCAAATGGAAGATATAGATTTAGAAATGATTTAGTTTGGAAAATTATGCCATCAAATAGAAGTTATGATGTTTTTGCAATAGGAACTAATAGTGCAGTAAGTGAACCAGTCAACGGAACGGAATATGCAAAAACTTCTTATACAGTAAAAGATAGTTGTGTATTGTCATCAACTAGTTATTCTAACACGCATAGTTCAAATTGGAAAAAACTAGCTACAGGATATGGAGTGTCATTTAAAATACCGTCAAATTCGACAAAAACATATACTTGGAATGGATTACAAGGAACTACTTATCCTTGTAAAGATAATCCAACTTTTCCACCATTATATGGAAGTAAAACGGCAACTCTAGATGTAACATCTTTATCCTCATATATGTATTATGAAGTGGCTAAAGTTGGAAGTAGTACGACCTTAAGTGCCTTTGGAACATATCAACACTCTGTACAATCAATTTCACTGAGTGTTTCATTAGATTTTGGAATTAGTATAACTGGTAATGTTGGTGGAACATTAACAATGACTGCAGATGTTTCTTCAAAGTTTGATGGAATGGCAGGAACTCATGCACAAGTTCTTAATCCCATTTGGTAGATATAAATGAAAAAAATAGTGTTATTCATAATTTTGTTTTTACTTGTTATGCTAATGATACCAATGCTGTCTCACAATAAAAATATTATTATAAGTACTCAAAATAATATAGAAAAAAATAATGAATTAAATGAAATTTTGAAAAAAATGAAAGATAATATGGATTATATTTCCATAAATAATGAAAGTCTTAATATTAAACCATCTTGGTCGTATTACAAGTTGGAATTGCCAGAAAATCAAAAGCAAATATATGATTATTTGATTAGAGATATAAGAGTGTGTTATATATATTTTACGGATGATGGAACTACATATTCAGATTCTAATTTTTTGGGCAAATTTGATAATTTAGATGAAGTCTCAAAATCAAAATTTGACAAGATAGTAAAAGATTATGAAATATACGATAACTTTTGCCTTGAAAATTTTAATAAGTATTATGACTTATTGAAAAAGGATGAAGTTAGAGATTTAAAAATAATTATCGAACCAATTCTTCTTTACAAAGATTTCCATACCTATCAAATAAATGATTATGAAGAACTTTTAAATAAAGAATATTATAAGGCATCTCTAATATATAACATTACAGAATATCTAAAATATAAGTATAATAATAACTAAAAAATATGGGTTCTTATATACTAAAATAATTATTTATAATTTTTAATAAAAAATTGTCAAAGAATCTATTTAAGTTGTCCTTAATATGCTCAAGGAAAAAATGAAAAAAACAAATTAATAATATGAACAGAAATTTAAAAAGATTACGCTTTATGATTGATAATCTCCGAGACTGTTGATAAATATGTTCAAAAAGCTTTAAAAAAAGTAGTATATTAAATTGTGAGATGAAATGTCTTGTTATAAAAAAGTCATTGAGAAAATCTCACATTTTTTATGTAAAATTTTATAATAAAAATAGCAAAAATAAGAAGGGAAAAAATCTTGTGGCAAATAGATATAAAAATAGTTGCTTGCTATTAAACACATTAGAAGTAGTAGTATCACAAAATGTTTAGTAAGAAATTTAAGTAGCTTATCGTACAAGGTTTATACTGCAATTCGGCATGGAAAGAGCAATATGAGAAGATATAAAGATAACAAGAACTTGGACAAATATTTGGTATTACCGTAGTAAAATAAGCAATCAAGTATAGATTTATAGGTGCAACACATCAATCTGTGAGGTTAGAAAATCAACATTTTTTATTTTGCTTACGACAATTTTGTGACAATTATTTTTATTTTATTTGATAAAGTAAAACATAGCATGCTATACTGTACTTACAGTAGAGGGATAAAAATATGGAAAATAAAAATGCAAAAGAAAAAATAGTTAGACAGTTAATAAATCAAAATATAGACATAGAAAACGAACAAGAATTAATAGAAATGTTAATTAACGAACCGATTGCTATCGATGTAGATAAAGTAAATAGTGAAAAATTAAAGTTTGGTGATAAAATAGCAGATGCACTGACAAAAGTAGCAGGAAGTTGGACGTTCATAATAGGGTTTTGTGTATTTTTAATGATTTGGATGATATTAAACAATACAATACTAAAAGAAGTGGATCCTTATCCTTTCATCCTATTAAATTTAATTTTGTCATGCCTTGCAGCCTTGCAAGCACCAATTATCATGATGAGCCAAAATAGGGAAGCCAAAAAAGACAGTTTAAGAAGCAAAAATGATTACAAAACAGACTTGAAAAGTGAACTGATTCTTGAAATACTGCATAATCAGATGTCTGAAATAATATCTAATCAAAAAAAAATAATGAAGTCACTAGAAAAAAAGGAAATAGAGTGTGATACCGATGAGAATAAAAGACTTTTTTGAGTATTATGAGATAATTAGACCAATATTAGAAAACAAGGAATTTCAAAAAAGAAAAACATTTAAACATCATGAAAATGAAAGTGTATATGAACACTCTTTAAAAGTATCCTTATTATCCTACAAAATAGCAAAAAAAGCCGGGTTTGATTATAAAAGTGCTGCAATTGGTGGATTACTTCATGATTTTTATACCGAACCTTGGCAAGAAGATACTAAAAAAACATCCATGCTAAAAAAGCACGGATTCACACATGCAAGAGATGCTTATAAGAATGCAAGAAAACATTTTAAAAACCTAATGACGCCCAAAATAAAAGATATGATAACCAAACACATGTTTCCCTTAAGCCCTATTCCTCCAAGATACATGGAATCATGGATAGTTAGCTTTGCAGATAAAGTAGTCTCATCAACAATTCTTTTACACCCAACAGAATATCCAAAATATCTAGGAATCAAAAAGGAGAAGAAAAATGAAAGGAAAATTAGATTGGTATAAAATTCTTGCCATCATAATCATGGTGGTTTGTACAATAATGATAGTAGTAACAATAATGAATATGTAAAAAAATATAAAACATAAAACATAACAAAAATCACCGATATTACAACGCCAAAGAAGGAGGTATGAAAAATGGGAATATTATATGTAGTGGCAACTCCTATTGGAAATCTAAATGATATATCCAAAAGAGCATTAGACATATTAGAAAATTCAGATTTAATTGCAGCAGAAGATACTAGAAATACAATAAAAATATTAAATCACTATAAAATCAAGAAAAAAATGACTTCCTATCATAAGTTTAATGAAAAAAATAAAAGCAATACGATAATAGAATATCTATTAAAAAATCAAAATGTTGCTTTAGTATCTGATGCTGGAACACCCTGTATATCGGACCCTGGCTATGAATTAGTAAAGTTAGCAAGAGAGAAAAATATCGAAGTAATTTCTATTCCTGGACCATCTGCTGTAATAACCGCGCTCTCTATTTCCGGCCTAGATACTACAAAATTTACATTTTTAGGTTTTCTTCCGACAGAAACAAAAAAAATAAAAGATGAAATAGAAAAAATAAAAAGAAGTGACATAAAAACATTTGTAATATATGAGTCTCCCAAAAGAGTAGTAAACACAGTAGAGATTCTAAAAGAAGAATTTGAAAGTTGCAATGTTTTCATTGCCTCAGATCTTACTAAATTTCATGAAAGAGGATTCTTTGGAAATATAGAAGAAGTATATCAAAAAATAAAAGAAGATCCGAAAATTGAAAAAGGTGAATATGTAATAGTATTAGAAAAAAAAGAACAAGAACAAAATCAAGATAAAAATAAAGAAAAAGAAAGCATTGAATCTTTGTTAGTGGACACAATGATAAAAAACAAGTGTTCTTTAAAAGAAGCAATCACTATACTAAACAAGAACAATAAAAATTTGAAAAAAAACATGATTTATGAGGCAAGTCTTAATTTAAAAAAGATAATAGAAAGTAAATAAAAACAAAAAAATAAGAAAAAGGTTTAAAGTGATAAAAATTCCAGTCTTGATATTTATTCTTATATAATAGTATAATATCTTCGGAGATTGAGTTGTCTAAAGCATTTATTGGCTTTCGTGTTCTATTGCCGTGAACAAAGCCTGCTTTACCTTTCTCCTTATAAATGATGATTAGGCGATTGACTTGCCTTACTGATATACCGAGCTTTTTACTAGCTCTATTTTTATTTCCATTATGATCAACTAGTTCTTTAATAACTTCATATTTTTCTTGTTCTTTCATTCTTAATTCTACCTTTCTCATTTATGTCACCTCGGTGACGTATTATATAACAGTGAGACATTTTCGCAAGTTAACACTTAAGACATTATCACAAATTAATCATAATTTTGACCCTGTTTTGTTCTTTTTTTTTGCCTCTTTTTTAGTTTTGTGTTATAATTTGAACGATTTTTACAAATGGGTGAATGATGATGGCAGATATTTGGAAAAAACGAGTGAGAGAATTAGAGCTTGGGGCCGATGTTTATCATGAAGTAAATGACTTTTTCCTAGATATTGAGAAAAGTAAAAAGTTGGAATATCGGGAAGGTCAACACACAATGGCACTTACTGTAGCGGATGCCTTAAAGGAAAAACAAATTTTATTAATTGAAGCGCAAGTAGGAATTGGTAAGAGTTATGCCTATTTGATTCCATTAGTCTATTCTTTTAAAAAGAATCCTAAAATCAGAGGCGCTGTCATCGCTACTTCGACTATCGCTTTACAAGAACAGTTGATGAGGGATATTGCTAAAGTTGCGGAGATGCTCAATATCGATGATTTCGAAGCAGTCTTGGTTA
>CASFCU010000057.1 GCA_949293285.1 uncultured bacterium | reverse complement strand
TTATATAAGCAACCTCATTTTTTGAAAACTCATCATAATCATTACCATGCCAATAGATATTCAATCTTTCTATTAAAGAAAGCATATGTTTTAAGTTTTCTTCCAATTGCTCTGTTTCTTTTAATAAGTTGTCACCCATTTTTTCAGTGACAAGATAATTCATTCTAAAATCCATTATACCCTCCCTATTACTAAATCGATTTTGTCTGTTAATAAATGTTCAGAAGTTGTATTATTGTAGGTGGCTAGATTGTCAATATATTCTCTGAAGTTATTAATCATGTCATTAGATAACTCATATTTTCCTATTTCATTTCCATCATATAGATTTAACAAAGCTGTTTGCAAAATTTTAGTATACTCATTTTCTAAAAGTAAATCACTGATATTAATATTGTTTTCAGAGCTAATTTTTAATAAATATTCTTTAGCAGATAGAATGGAATCTGTCTTTAAGTTTTGAGTTAGAATGTCACCACTACATATAGAATCTAGCAATATTTTTTGAACTTTTTGATAATCTTCTAAGGTTAGATTTGTAGAATCTTGAAATGTATCTTTAAAAATCTTTTTTAACGTAGTATATAATTTTTCAGATGACGAAGTATCTAGAAGTAAGCTTACTAGGGTGGTATCTTCTGGTTTATTTACATTTAGAAGATATAACATCGTTCTTTTTTCATCATCCGTTAGTTTGGGAATGTTTTCTAATAAGTAGGAAGCATCTATTTTTTTACCACTATCCACATCGTCTATCATGATATCATCACTAACGATATCATCACCAGAATATGATCCAGAACTACTTTGATAATTTCCTAATCCACTTTCTAATAAAGAAGAAAGCTGAGTTTCTTTTGATGCATAACTTTCTAGGTGTTGTGTAATTTGAGATATTAATGTTTTATGTCTATCTATTACCAAGTTAGTTTGAGATATGATTGTAGATATTCCATTAGAATAAAGATCTAAATCCGCTAATACAGAGAAATTGCCGGGTAACTTCCCAGCCACATTTTCTTCTAGATTAGCACAAGATGTAGACAAATAGTTTATCGTTTTATTAATTTCATTGCTATTAATGATTATGCTTCCATTATTATTCATAATTATCCTCCATTGATTAGAAAGTCTCTCTATGATTTTTCTTTCTTCATTCTAATAATATTATAATGAAAAAAGAAAAAAAAGAAAAGTTATTTTTTTTTTATCTTGTTTAGCCATTAAATATTTCTAATAAGTCTTTCATCGTTGACGAAATTTTTTCTCTTATATCGGGCGTAATTTCAGAATTCATCAACTTTTCTAAATTATCGAATTTTTCTAGTTCTTTATGAATAGAAGAAATTTCTTTTTCATAGTTATCATATTTTTTTTCATTAAAGAAAATTTTCTTGGCAAAATCCACAGAGAAGCAAAATTTATCAGGATCTATTTTTTGAAATTGACACTCGTTTTTTATTCTGATTCTAAAGGCCTTTTCCAAAGCGTTATCTTTTAACATAAGAGTAAGGGTTAGATTTCTTATTGCAAACATAAACAAATTGATATCTATGTCGATGGTTTTGTTATTGTTTAGTCTAAGTGGAACTTTTTCGTTAGCATCTTTCAAATATAACTTATCTTTTAATATCTCTTTCATATTAAACATTAATCTACTTTTGATATAATCTTTTAGATTCAATAAATCTTGACTATTAGCAATTAAGAAATATTCACTATTTGTTTTGATGTTGCTATTTAAAAGATCGGCTATTACTTTTTCCATCACATGATTAGCAAGATATTCTATCAGATTCATTCTTCCACCTTTATAAGAAACTAGAATGTTCTGATGTCCTAAAACGTATTCGTACATGATGCTGTCAATCGACTTAAAGATAACTAAACTTCTCTCTTTTAAGTATTCTTCTAAATTAAAATTTTCTTTATTCATGATACTAACCCATTCATCTACATTTCCAGATAACAGATTATTTGTATTATAAAAGAAAAAGGCATAGTTTTCTTTTTTTAGGATATTCAATACAGATTCTATTTTTTTTACGTTGTCTATATTAGTATATATACTTACACTAATCGTTTTCCCATATTCGCTATATTTTATATAATATGGAATTTCATGAGAAATGCATTGATTTATAAATATTTTAAGAAGCTTATATAAGTTAAGTGCTTCTATTGTGATATTAAAAACAATATGATAAGAGTTATCCTTGACTATTTCAAAATTAGAAAAAATGGCAACATCATGTTCTACTTCTAAAAACATTTTTGAGAAATATTTTTTAATATCGGGATTATTTAAGGTCTTTTGCAGTTCGTCAAAAGTTTTCATGCTTTCTAAATTTCTAATTACTTTAATTGCATCATAAACATCAGAATTAAAATATTTTTTTTCTATGTAAGAGTTTAATTTTGTCTCCGAAAAGGAAAGAATTAAACTTTTCCAAATAGACCACATCATCAAAGTAAAGTTATGTTTATCTTCTTCATCATAGTATAAAGAGTTAGAACTATTCTGACTAAAACTTGCTATTTGTGAATAAAATTGGTCAAAACTACTAGAAGTGGAATATATATTTAATAACTTATTCCACTTAACTTTGTTATCAATAGGATTTTCTATACTTAGATAAAATGCTTTTAAATCATCCATGTCATATTCCCCTCTTTATTATCTATATCATATCATTTATAAAGAGATAAATCAATTAGTCTTTTCTAGTTTTTTAAACTTTCTAGGTATTTGATGGCATCATCTATCGAAGATACAGCAATGATGTCAATATCGTATTTTTTTTCTTCTTTTAATTTTATACATTCGTTATAATTATCTCCTATTGGGACAAAAAATAAGTCGGCATTTGAAGATACTGCTCCTTTGAGTTTATATTTCACTCCACCAATTTCTCCTACTTCTCCATTGGATTCAATGGTTCCAGTTCCGGCAATTTTAAGTCCGTTGGTCAAATCTTCTTCTATTAGAGTATCATAGATAGCAAGGGTAGTCATTAAACCGGCAGATGAACCACTTTCATTATTTGAAAAATAAAATTCAATAAGTGGATTTACTTCATAATCATAAATTATATACATTCCAATCCCTGTCGTTTTTGTGTCATTTATATTTTGAACTTTTACCTCTGTTGTGACAGTAGAATCTCCTCTTAAGAGTTCTAATGTCAACCATTCTCCTACTTCTTTATTTTCGATATAATTACTTAGTTGTTCAAAAGTGTCTATTTGATTTCCATCAATGCTTGTTATTTGATCACCAATTTTTATTGGATTAGTGCTTTCTAAGTATTCACTGGTGTAGACGATATAAAGTTTTTCCTTGTTAATTTGAAATGTTTTACCTGCTTTCTGATAAGCAATTCTAACAGCGGTTTGATTGGCAATTTCTAAAGAAAGCTTATCTCTAATAGCTAAATCTTCGATGCTTTCTGTGGTATTAATCTGATAACCAGAAATTTCTACTAAGTCCCAACTTGGGATAAGGAAGCTGGCAAGATAGGTTAAAACATTTCCTTTTAGTTCTGTCACATATGATAAGTTATAGCTTCCCTCTTGTTCATATCCATTTTCTATTTCAAATCTTTTACTTAAATCAGTGATGCCTCCCGATGTAAAAATGTAGTACGGAACCGGATAACTTATCACAATAACAAAACAAATTAGAAAAATGATTCCTTTATAGTTTTGCTTTAATAATTTTTTAAAAAATTCATATATTTTACTAAACATAAAATCACATCCCTATTCATTATATCAGAAAGAAGCATAATTATGAAAAAAAAAGTATTGACGGTGGTAAGTTTAATTGTATTATTTTCATTTTTTATAGCTGTATTTATTTATTCAAAAGAAGTAGCAGAATCGATTACTTTTTCTATTTCTATATGGAAAGATAATCTTTTACCTAGTTTATTTCCGTTTTTTTTAATGTCAGAATTGTTAATGGAATATGGTTTTATAGAGTTTATCAGTTTTATTTTTGGAAAATATATGGTTTATTTTTTTTATCTTCCGAAAGAGACTAGTTATGCTTTTTTTGTAAGCTTGTTTTCTGGGTTTCCTAGTGGTAGTAAGTATGTAAAGGATTTATTAACAAGAGGATTAATCACAGAAGAGGAAGCTAATTATTTAATTATGTTTACACATTATTCTAATCCTCTTTTTATTGTTTCTACTATCGGAATACTTTTGTTAAATAATTTAAAATATGGTTATATTATATTAATATCACATATTATCAGTAATATTATGGTTGCTTTTATCTTTCGAAAGAAAAAGTTTATTTCTTATAGAAAAGAGAAATTTATCCATCTTATCGATGAAATTTCAAATAGAAAGAAAAAAAAGTTTATTACGGTATTAGTGGACGCTATTTGGAAAAGTTTTAAAGTTCTTGTTAATATGCTAGGTATCATCATGTTTTTTCTAATTATCACTACTTTAATAGATAGTATTATAAGTTTGAATGGATTTCCTAGAGCTATCATAAGTGGTTTTTTAGAGATGACTCAAGGAGTAAAATTTGTCTCTCAGATGGATATTTCAATTAATATTAAAGCAGCTATTATTGGTTCTATTATATCTTTTAGTGGACTTAGTGTACATTTTCAGGTAAAAAGTATTATAGATGGAAGTAAAATTAAATATCAAAACTTTCTAATAGCAAGAATTATACAAAGTATATTGTGTTTTTTTATCATTCTTGGTATGAGTAGATTGTTTTGTTAATTTTTTTCTGGTATTGATGTTTGCAATTCAGCTATATACTCTTTTTACGTTAGTAAAGAATTTTGTAATTTTTTGGATAAAAAATTAGCACCAAAGTTAGGTACTAATTTTTTTGGGTTACATTATTTGTTATCTATTCATCTAAACTTTTAATGTAGAAGTTTAAATATTTATCCCGTGATGTATCGCTTATGTACTTCTATTACTGGTCTTAGACTATAGGTTTCATTTACATAATCATCGGTTAGTTTTTTTTGTGTTCCATCTACAACCCAGACTTTTTTCCCATTATCATCGGTTGAATATCGTTTTGAAGACACGGTCCAATAACTACTGTTATAAACCCACTCTGGAGCAGAAGTTAAAGATACATCAGGGGCGTCTATTTGCATATACTTCGGACATGCATACACTAAATAGCCAATTTCTTCGGCAGTAATCAGTCTAATTACATCAGGTGTACTCCAGTATTTATATAAGTCGGTTATTTGGGAATAAGCAAGAGATCCTTCGTAGCGGTTACCATTTGTTAAGCTATTATAGGAAATTTCATGAGATATTTCCGTTGGTAATGATGAAGGTGAGTCTAATAGTAATGTCAAGGTAGAATCATAGCCGCTGCTTTTTTCAATTACGTAGAAATTCTTTTGTTCTGTTCCATTTACTTGAATTGTTACTAAATCTCCAACATTATAAGCTCGATATTGTGCTGTTTGCCCTTCTTTTATATTTCGATTTCCTAAAGCAACAATAGATATATTAATATCATCTTCTATTTCCGTGTGATTTAATGATAATTTGATTCTGTATAAAGCCATATTGTTTTCTAAATCATCATCTAATGTTGTATATTGAAGCATGTAGTCGTTATTGATAAAAATCTTACTAGCATCTGGTGGTACATATCTAATTCCACCATAAGTAATGTAAGGTTGTTCGTAGGTAAATACGGAATCTGCTACCGTTTCTGTTTTCTTTTCTGTTTTTATTTCTAGTGTTTTAGCAGTACCATCCATAAAATTTAAAATGACACATCTGTTGGATATATTTCCTGATTCGTCTTCACAGTATTCGATGTAGTTTAGTAATTTTCTTTGAATATCATTTTGAATTTCTATGGTAAGCTTTGATTTAAAAGATAATAGTTCTGTTTCAACGGAAACGTTTTGTTCTTTTTCTTTGTAATTTACTACTGCAGCAAAAAGTATAGCCGTTAAAAGGCTAACAAAAGCAAAACTCATAACGAGTTCGATAACTGTAAAACCTTTATTATTTAACATGTTGCACCTCCACAAGTGATGCTTCCATCGTTATTCATCAATAATTCTATATTGGTAATTCTTCCATCATTGAACCAGATAATTAATCTTCTTTGATAGAAATATTGGGTAATGTTAACTGTGCTTTCATATTTAGGAAGATAATCGATATATTCTTCTAGTGGTCTTTCAAAGTTATCTTTATTTCTTTTAAGATCACTTGTATTATATCTAGTAAGAATAATTTTCTTTACATCTAAAAAATCTTCGGAAAGTAGTTTTCTACAATAGTTGACATTATCTAAATATAAACAAATATCAGTATCTTCGAAAACATAATAGCCTTCTGTAGACAAAGTAATGAGATTTCTTGTTCTACAGCTATTGTCTTTTAGAATCATTTTTCTGATTAAATGGGCATCATATTTACTTTCAATGGAGTCATAGTCTAGGGCCTTTTCGTATTCTCCTACAAGGGGTAATAAATTAGCAATTAAAAAACTAAAAAATCCAAGTACAAAAACTGCAGTAACTATCGTTTCTACTAACACAAAGCCTTTATTATTTCTTAACATAAGACACCTCTATTTTATTATGTATACAATGTTATTATATAAAATTCGAAGAAGAAAAGCAAGGTGTTTAGTTTTGTGATTTCTAGTTTTGTAAAGATGGAAGAAAATTATTTTTTTAAAAACAAGATATTTTTAATGATAGACAGTAAAGGAAAAAAATAATAGAGCAATTCTTGATTATAAGGAGAACTTATTATATAATTGATATAGTAGAATACATGAGGGGATAGAGTTATGATAGAGTACGATTTTGTAAATATGCCAATTGTTGATATTGTAAATAGAATTATTTTATATGCATCACAGCATAGAGCTAGTGATATTCATTTTGATCCAAGAGAAGATTGTATGATGATAAGGATGAGGATGGATGGTCGTTTGAAAGATCATGCACGTGTCCCTAAAATGTATGAAAAAAATTTAACGACAAGGGTAAAATTGATATCAAAAATGAACATTACTGAAACTAGAATTCCTCAAGACGGTGCAATTAAGGGTGTCGTGGACGGAAAAGAGTTAGACATGCGTGTTTCTGCTCTTCCTACTAATGAAGGTGAAAAGATAGTTGTTCGTCTTTTGGATTATTCTAGCAGTCTTGAAGGGCTTTCTTTTCTAGGATTTTTACCTAAGAATTTAAAAAAGGTGCAAAGAATGTTAGATATTCCTAATGGAATTATCCTAGTGACAGGTGCTACCGGTAGTGGTAAGTCTACTACTACTTACTCTATGCTTCAAGAATTAAATACAGAAGACAGAAATATCATTACTGTTGAAGATCCGGTAGAGATGAATATTGAAGGTATTAACCAGGTTCATGTAAACAGTGATATTGGACTAACTTTTGCTACCGCGTTAAGATCTATATTAAGACAAGATCCTAATGTTATTCTCATCGGAGAGATACGTGATAGTGAAACCGCTCAAATAGCAGTACGTGCTGCAATTACTGGACATTTAGTGTTATCCACTATTCACACCAATAACTCATTAAGTACTATCGAAAGACTTCTAGATATGGATGTTGAACGATATTTGTTGTCGACAGCATTAAATGGAATTATTTCTCAAAAATTAGCCAGAACACTTTGTCCGGATTGTAAAAGACTAAGACCAACTACCAGTTATGAAAAACAAATATTTTCTAGTATCTTAGGAAAAGATGTCGAAGAAGTATATGAGCCTGTCGGTTGCCCAAATTGTAATGGTGGATTTAGGGGAAGAATTGCATTGCAAGAAGTATTATTTATTACAGATAGGTTAAGGGAATTAATTAGTGATGAAAATCTAGATAAAGAAGATTTGAAAAAGGCAGTTTACGATAGTGATACTACTACCCTATTACAGGATGCCTTGCAAAAGGTTATTGATGGGCGTACAACATTCAAAGAAATTTATAGGGCTGTCGATATCGACTTTGATTTAGAAAAGAAGATAAGACAAAATGTTCGAAAGGAAGAAAGGGAAAAAGCAAGATTTGAAAAATTAGAAGTAATCGATGCTTATGATGGAATTTTATCTAATTTAAAAGAAATGATCAGTGATATAAAAGAAATTAAAAAACAAGCAAAGCTTTCTGTTGAAAATAAATACAAAAAAAAGAAAACAGATGAAAACGGTATAGAGATCATAGATGCTTTTGAAGGAGTTACTCCTCCTAGTATGAAAAAGGAGAATAAAAAAGAAGAGAAAGAAAGTTCCCTAAAAGATGATGAAAAGAGAAAAGAGAACTCTAATGAGAAAGAGAAAAAGAAGGAAAAGGAAAAAAAATAATAACTATTCAAGAGAAATGAAAAAATGAGTCAGTATATAATTCTTAGTGTGTGTAAATGATTTCAAACATTATATGCACTTTTTTTATAAAAAAATAAAGAAAAAAATCTTTGATAAAATATTAGTAACAAAAAAGAAGCAAAATATTATCTTGCTTCTATCGTGGAAAGTTATCATTTACAATTAATTGATATATCTCATCATTGATATCCTCGATGCTTCTTAATTGATTATCTTTAATACATTCAATTTTATCCCAATTGTAAAGCTCTGAAAGTTCAATATATGCTCTTTCTGCATTTTTTAAGTGTTCTGGGCTTTTTTCTAGTTCATCTAAAGAAGCTCTATTCTTCTTTAGTTCTTTTGTAAAATCATAAGGAACATGTAAAAAAATGGTTTTATCTGGTTTTGGCAGTTCTAAAAGCCAATACTCCAATTTATCTATCCATTGATACATATAAAACCTTTCGTCTTTATTATCTATTTTTCCGCCTTGATGAGCAAGGTTTGAGGTAACATATCTATCTAAAATTACAAAGTAACCTTCTTCTACATAATCAATTACTTTTTTTATGTTGTATTTTCTATCTGCTGCATAGTATAGTGAAGCAATCTTAGGATCTAACACAACGGCCTCTTCTTTAAAGTAACTTTCTGCAATTTCTTCCTTACCTAAGTATGGTCCACCTACAATTTTTCCGGTTGGAGTATCATAGCAAGGGAAACTTAAACTAATACACTTTTTATTGTTCTTTTTTAATCTTTCTTCCAATAGCTTCGATTGAGTAGCTTTCCCAGAACAATCCGTCCCTTCAATGACAATAATTTTTCCTTTCTCCTTATTATCCATTATTATCACCATTTCCTTTCTGCATTTTTTTTGTAAGAACTTTGCCACAAGATTCTTTTCCTTCATTGCAATAACCAAATACATCACAGGTTGCCCCTAATCCATCCCCAATCAGTGGTGCAACTTTTTTTACCTCACTACACATTTGATTTACTACTTTTCTTATGGATGGTTGTGCTTTTGTACAGCATCTCATTCTACTAATCCATGCTAATGCTCTTCCATTCACATTCGTCAACACATTGCACTGGTTAGCAGCTTGATAAAAATATACTAAATCAAATTCATTTACACCTTGGTTTTCAAAGTATTCTCTCATTTTTCTATTTGTTTCAAAAATGAAGTCGTAATGTGCTTTCTCTTCTTTCTTTAAGGTTAATGGAACATCATAATTTTTCAAATCCCAAAGAGGAACAAAATCAGGAGTTAATAACGATTGCATTCGATGTCTTTCTAAATGAGTTCGAACTGCCAAGGGAATTGGTATATCAAAATTAAAGGTTACTTGTTCAAGTTCACGACTTTCTTCATTGTTAAAGATTGCTTTCATTAGTTTCTCTTTAAACTTAGAATCTTCTTCTGAACATTTTTCCAATAATTTTAAAGCTTTTTGTCTTGATATTTGATATCTTTGCTCTAAGGCACTGGCCAAAACAATATCATCGGCATTTTTGGTAAATTCTGTAAGCGTAACCCTATCATGTATTTTTATGTTATTAAGACCATTTGGTGTAGAATGATATTCATCTAAAAAACTTAAATTATCTTTACTATCTTGAGATTTTTTTCTTACTTCATCACTCATATATGGGATTTTTTCATCGATTATTTCTAGGAATTTGCTCCCTAGTTGTTTGGCTTCCTCTATATTGCTAACTTTCCCATATAAAAGGTATTTTGTTAACTTTACAAAACTTCTTGCATCCATCCCCATAAAGATATTGCTATGGAATGAATATGGTAATACATACCTTGCTTCTTCTAATTTTATTTTTTTATCTACTAATTTACCATATTCAGTGAAAAGAAAGTTCATATGATCCATATACATTCTTTTTAATACTTCGTTTTGGGGATGAATATTTCCCTTATGGTCTCTAAAGTCTGGGATATAAAATCCATTCGTTCTAAAATCTACTTCTCTTCTTGATTTTATCGTAAAAGAGGCTAGTCTTGATCCTATTAAAATATGCTCTATTATTACACTGACATCATCGATTGACAACATAATGTAATCGTGTTCGGCAATAGACCCATGACCCATTCCAATTACAGACTTTGCATATCTTAAATTTTTTTGATATGGAGAATATTTATCCGGATCTATTGTTTTAGGATCTTCATCTTTTTCTTTTGATTTTATGACTGCTTTTGCGTAGTTAGCATAATCGAAAACTCCGCTTTTTTCATATATTTCGTATGCTTTTCCATTGGTTCTAGATAGTCGTCCTGCTGATGCTACTTTCTGCATTCTTTTTTCTACATCTTCCCTAGTTCCATTTCCTAAAAATTCTACTTTCATATACCCTATCCTCTAATTTTCATTATTTTTTGATTCATCTATAATATCATTATTATCATCGAATTCTAAATTAATAAATCTCCTACTTGCTAGATAGTCACACATATGAACAAATTTTTCCATTGGTGCTTTTGGAATGGGTAAAACCACATTTGAGTAACTACTTACATTCCATGGCCCCATGTGACTTTCTACCATAGAACAGATTTTTGCAATATCTTCATCACTCATTTTCAAATGATCTCTTACTTCTTTTATATAGTTACTTATTAAAAGAGGATGATCAAACTTAGTATATTTATCTGTTTTTACTTTTCCATATTTTAATCCATCATGTATCAGAAGTGCTATGATGATTAAATCTTTATCTCTTTCACTATACGGCCTGCCAATGATAGGATTCGATAAAAGTTCAACTGCCATTTTTACTGCTGCCTTTACATGCCTTGCTAGACCCATATTTCCTGCAGCGTATTTTGGGTGATATTTTCCAGTTGAAGAGGCATCTACTTCAAAAAAATAATCTGGAAGAACACTAACTAAATAAGTAGCATCCGCTTTTAAATTAAAATCTTTTATATAACTGATTTCTTTTCTAAATCTTTTTATTTTTTCATCTTTTTCCATTACTACCTCCGATAAAGTTTACGAGTATTGAATTAGAAATATATAGTTTATCTTCTGGAATATATAAGTATTTGCCATTATCTATCAATAATCTCTTGTCTAATAAATTCATTATATCAAAAATTTGTTCTATGTTGTAGCCATATTTTTCAAAAAAAGACTTCTTATTTACTCCTTTTATTTTTCTTAGACCTAAAATCATCTCATTTTCCATAGAAATCCATTTATTTTGTTTTTCTTCCAAATAAATATATTCTCCTTTAAGATAACAATTTATATTTTTTGTATTCGTATATCGAATACCGTTTACATATCCACTAGCACCAAGGCCAAAACCATAATATTCTTCATTATTCCAATAAGTCATATTATGTTTAGATACATATCCATCTTTGCTAAAATTACTTATCTCATAGTGCTTATATCCAATTTTTTTTAGATAATTAACTATTTTGTAGTACATCTTTGCCTCTTTTTCCTCCGCTATGGATTCTACTTTGTCTATATACAATTTCGTGTGTTCTTCGATGATTAAAGAATATATTGATATATGAGGAATATCAATCATTTTTATAAAGTGTAAATCCTTATCTAAGTCCTCATATTCTTCATAAAAAAAAGCATACATTAGATCCATACTTATATTATTAAAATATTTTTTCACTAGATTTATTTTATTTAATATGGATTGATAATTAATGGTTCTATTTAAGAAAGAGGAAAACTTTTCATTAATCGTTTCTACTCCTATACTGATTCTGTTAATTCCCACTTTTTTAAATAGTTCTAACTTTTCTTTTTGTATATCATTGATGTTTACTTCGATTGTAAATTCATAATTATTATCTAAAGTTAATGATTCTAGTATGGAAAATAGTTTAGATAGTTGGTTGAGATTTAAACAGCTAGGGGTACCACCACCGATATAAATAGTAGACAAAACTTCACCATGGTATCTAGAATAAATTTCTTTTTCTAATGCTAATAAGTACTTATCTACTAATTTTTCATTATAAAACTGTTTACAAAAATCACAATACGAACATATCGATGAACAAAAAGGGATGTGTATATACATAGATTTTATATTTTTCATCATTTTTTAAGACCAATAGTACTCATAGCATAAGTACTTTGAATTTTATCTTTATTATGTCTTTCGATTAATTCTTTTAATTCTTTTTGTAGTGGTGAGTCCTTTGGTATTCCTTTTGTTATTATTTCATGTACTGTTGATTTTGGCTTTTGAAAATATTCACTGGCCATTCTAATTGTGGCGTTCGTTTCAAGCATATAAGTTGCAATACGAATAGCTTCTTCTTTGGTCCAACTAGCACTTCTAGTGTTTTGAGCTGTTCTTTCGTATTTTCCTCTTCTTAGCATTTGCATCTGTCTCGATTTTTCTTGCTGTAATTTAGCAATTTCTGGAGCAATCTCCAAAAGCTTCTGCATATGTAATTGAAAAGTTCTTTTACTTATTCCAAAATGCATGGCAACTTCTTCTGTTGTCACATCATTTTTGATATAATACTTTGCTTCTTCTATTATTTGTTTATCCTTTGTCATATTTTCTCCTTATTCATCGGTATCCATAGATAAAACACTCATAAAAGCTTCTTGTGGTAGTTCGATACTTCCGACTTGCTTCATTCTCTTCTTACCTTCTTTTTGTTTTTCTAACAATTTTCTTTTACGAGTAATATCTCCACCATAACATTTTGCCAAAACATCTTTTCTTAAGGCTTTGACAGTCTCTCTTGCAATTACATGATTCCCAATCGAAGCTTGTATTGGTACTTCAAATAATTGCCTTGGAATATTTTTCTTTAGATTTTCTACGATAGCACGCCCTCTTTGATAGGCAAAGTCTTTATGTACGATAATGCTAAGAGCGTCGACGATTTCTCCGTTTAAAAGAATATCCATCTTTACTAAGTCACTTGTTTTATACCCTATCAGTTCATAGTCAAAAGATGCATAACCTTTTGTGTAAGATTTTAGTTTATCAAAAAAGTCGTATACGATTTCTGATAGTGGAAGTTCGTAGTGTATGTTTACCCTAGTAGGATCAATATATTCCATGCTAATATAACTTCCTCTTTTATTTTGACAAAGTTCCATGATAGGGCCAATATATTCACTAGGTGTAAATATATTGGTTTTGATATAAGGTTCTTTTACTTCTTTTAATAGGGTTTTGTCTGGCATTTTACTTGGGGAATCGACTATGATCATTTCCTTGTTGTTAAGATATGCTTCATAAACTACGGAAGGGGCGGTTGTGATTAGTTCTATTCCAAAT
Source organism: uncultured bacterium (assembly GCA_949293285.1). Classification (GTDB taxonomy): domain Bacteria; phylum Bacillota_I; class Bacilli_A; order RF39; family UBA660; genus RUG13868. The sequence goes on along the minus strand of CASFCU010000057.1, from coordinate 10,816 downwards.
TCACGTGTCACTCTTTCTTTTATAATATCCATATGTAAAAGGCCCAAGAATCCACATCTAAATCCAAATCCTAAGGCAGTAGAAGTTTCTGGTTCAAATAAAAGGGATGCATCATTTAATTGAAGCTTGGATAGTGCCTCTCTTAATTCTTCGAATTTACTAGACTCTATTGGGAAAAGTCCACAAAATACCATTGATTTCATCGGTTTGTATCCGGGAAGAGGTGCCATGCACGGATTTTTAAAAAGAGTTATGGTATCCCCTACTTTGACATCAGAAATGCTTTTAATACTAGCAGCAACAAAACCAACCTCTCCGGCTTTAAGAGAAGTTTTTTTCACTTCTTTTGGTGTGTTTATCATGAGATCTACTACTTCATAGACTGCTCCTGTTTGCATCATTTTAATTGTATCTTTTACTTTCAGCACTCCATTTACAATACGAACGGAAATAATTACTCCACGATAAGAGTCAAAAATACTATCAAATATTAATCCTTGTAAAGGAAGATTTTCTTCCCCTTTAGGAGGTGGTATCACTTCTACTATCCTGTCTACTAACTCTTTAATCCCTTCACCTGTTTTGGCACTAGTTAAAATAATGTCTTCTTCTTGAAACCCTATTAGGTTTATCAGTTCTTGTTTTACTTTTGCAACATCCGCATTTGGAAGGTCTATCTTATTGATTACAGGAATAATTGTTAAATTATTTTCAAGTGCTAGATACAAATTAGCTAGTGTTTGTGCTTCAATACCTTGAGAGGCATCTACTACTAAAATAGCACCTTCACAGGAAGCAAGGCTGCGTGATACTTCATAAGAAAAATCGACATGTCCTGGTGTATCTATTAAATTAAGGGTGTATTCTTCATTATTGTAAGTATATTTTAATGAGGCTGTATTCAATTTAATTGTAATACCGCGTTCTCTTTCTATATCCATACTATCTAGAAGTTGTGCCTTAGCTTCTCTTTTACTAACTGCATTGGTAATTTCTAATATTCTATCGGCTAAAGTACTCTTCCCGTGATCAATATGTGCAATGATCGAAAAATTTCTTATATGATTTTTATCCATTTTGTCACCTTCTTTTGTAACTTTCTTTTTTTATTATATAATGAATAAGAATATTGTTCAATAAATTACTTTCAATGAAAAAAGAAATACTGGTTTCTTTTTCGGTATTTCTTTTAATAATCAACACTCTAATTCATTGGAACAATACTACTCTTCCATTAGTAAAATATCCTGCTGAAAAATAAATTTCAAGCCTGTATTTAGATAAATGCATGTATTTACTTTTTTAAATTCCTATTTTATTGGTTTACTTTTCTTTTTTCTTTTTTCATTCTTATTTTTAAGTATTTTATAGCTTCTTCTATATCATTGAAATATATTGTTTCATTTTTTAATTTCTCGTAGGTTTCATTTCCTTTACCAAGTATTAAAACAATGTCGTTTACTCCTGCAATATTTATGGCTCTTTCGATGGCTTTAGCCCTATCTATAATTACTTCGTATCTAGATTTATCTTCTATTTCTTTTGTCATCATGTTGATAATATCTCTTGGATTTTCACTTCTTGGGTCTTCGTACGTGAAAATAGCATAACTAGCATTATCTATTACGGTTTTTCCCATTATAGGCCTTTTTAAGAAGTCTCTTTCACCTGCTGAACCTATTACTACAATGCTGTGATTGATGTCAAGCGTGTGAATAAATTTTAATAGGTTACTAATACCATTTGGAGTATGGGCATAATCTATCATGATATTAAAATTTTGGCCAATATTAGGAATCATGTAAAGCCTTCCAGGAATGGTAATATTAGAAATATTCGGGATGCACTCTTCCATACTTTTTCCACTTGCTATAGCAATTAATAACGAACAGGCAAGGTTATATACGTTAAACTCTCCTAGTAATGGGCTTTCTATATAATAGGTTTCGTTGTTATATTTGTATACAATATTCGTTTTGTCTCGATGTACTTCATAGTTTACAATTTGCAAAGTATTATCTATATCTTTACCGTAGGTCAAGATATTTTTACAAGAACAAGATTTTTTTACTTCATTATAAAAAGCATCATCTTTATTTAAAATGGCATAACCATTTTTCTTAATTTGTCTAAACTGTTGGCATTTGCAATCAACATAATTTTCAAAACTTCCGTGTATATTTAAGTGTTCACGTGTTATATTTGTTATTGCTGCTATATCATAGGATAACCCTATTACTCTTCCTCTATAAAAGGCTTCACTAGATGACTCCATCATAACCGAACTACATCCTGCTTCAACAAAATCGTTAAAGTACTCATAAAGTTTATCTGCATCAGGTGTAGTATTGTTGGTTTCTTTTTCGAATTTAGCACAAATTCTGCCATTGGTTCCTATATAACCACAAATATTTTTCCCCAAAAGATACTGTGTAATCGTTGCTACACTGGTTTTACCATCAGTTCCTGTGACAGAATATATTTTTAATTTTTTTTCTGGATGATCATAAAATCTTGAGCAAAGCTTTGGTAGTTCCAAATTCGTGTTTTCTACCATAATAACAGGAACATTTGCTTTTATTTTTTTGCTGGCCACAATTGCTACGGCACCATTTTTAATAGCATCATCGACAAAATCATGTCTATCAGTAGTTACTCCTTTGGTACATACAAAAAGATCACCTTTTTCTACCTCTTTAGAATTCATTTTTATATTCTTTATATTGACATCAAATTGACAATTATATAATTCATTTAACTTTTTCATAATTACCTCTGATATTAAGTATACAATAGAATTTGAAAAAATATATACAAAATATTGAAAAATTGAAAAATTTACATTAATATTGTTAATGGTGATAGTATGAAGATATGTATTGTAAATGCCTGTTGTGATTTGGGTGTTCACGTAGATGGCAGTGATCATGGACCTCTGAGGCTTGCAAATAGGGAAAAATTAGCAGATTGTATCTACATGATAAAGAAAAAAGAAAAGGAAAAGGATGTAGAAAATAAAGCTAAGAATTTAAAATATTTAAATGAATTTAATGAAAGATTGTATCATGAGATAGAATCTATCGATGATTTTGTAATAACGGTGGGAGGAGATCACAGTATTGCCATTGCATCCGCTCTTGCATCGAAAAAAAAGCAAGATGATATCGGTTTAATTTGGATAGATTCTCATGCGGATTTTCACACTTTTGCTTCTACAATTTCCGGAAATATTCACGGTATGCCTTTTGCTACTATAACGGGTCAAAACGGAAATCTACTATCCTATTTTTTTGATGGAGAATATTTCAATCCTAAAAAATCTGTATTAGTAGGTGGAAGAGATATAGAATTACCAGAATATGAAAATTTAAAAAATGCTGGTGTTAAAGTATTTACAACAGAGGATATTAAAAGATATGGTGCCGAGAAAATAATGAAGGAAGCAATTAGAATTGCTACAGAAAATACTAATGGCATGCATGTAAGCTATGATATTGATATCATAGACCCTGACATTGCTCCCGGTGTATCTATAAAAGCAAAAAATGGTATTTCTTTTGAAGAAGCACAGACCATATTGCAACAATTAATATTACAAAAAGAAAAGATTAAATCATTTGATTTAGTAGAATTTAATCCGGATTTGGATTTGGAGGATAAAACTTATCATATTGCATCTTATCTATTAGAAGAAATGGTGAAAAATAAAAAAAGACAATAGGAATCTATTGGCTTAAAGATGAGTTTTATAATTTATAATTTATAATTCGAATCTTTTTTTATGGAATTGAAAATAGAAGTTATTCTTTTGACATCATACTAGTTATTTGATGAAGCATTTTATATCTTTTCTTTATTACATTGTAAATACCGGTATGTTCTTCATAGTAATCTTCTAAAAAATCATTTATTTCTTTTTCTACATCACTTTCTATATCTAATTTTTTTATTCTATTGATATCTACATAATAAAGCATTCTAATCATTTTAATAGCATCTTTGGAAACTAGTTTTTCATTGTGGTAACAATTGTTACAAATATATCCAAATGATGATGATGAAATAGTAACAATGTTCATGTTGCTACCACAGTTACTGCAAGCATCTAAACTCGGTTTTACTCCTAAGTACTCCAAATATTTCAATTTTACTATGTTAAAAATGATTTTAGGAGAGAAACCCTCATCTATTTTATTTAAACTAGAATAGAAAATATCGTAAATATTTTCTATTTCTTCTTTTTTTATATGCTTCTGCTCTATTATTTGTAAAGATAAATCAACAAGAGAAAAAGCATACATTTTTTTCTCTAAATCTCTATAGTCTATAAGGATATTTTTAAATATTTTGAGAATATCGACGGCAAGTAAGGTAGAAATACCGTTTTCTTTATAAGAAATGTCAAAATTAGCGTATACTAGTTTATTACTTGCCTCGTGAAATTGGCTTTTTATTTTCCGACATCCTTTAGACATGATACTGATTACTCCATACTCTTTCGTAAAAACTTTTAGAATTTTACTAGACTCACTGTAGACTTGTTCCCCTATCACGATTCCTTTTGTCTTTACTATCTTCAATTTCTTCACTTCCTAGTCTTTTGATAAACAAATAATATTTGATATCTCCAGTTTTTTTAAACATTTCCCAAAGTAATTGTTCCATTCTTATCACCATTATTATAATGGTCTATTTTTATGATTCTAATTCATTGAAACCGAATTCATTTAAATATTTTTCTTTTTCACGCCAATTATCAATCGTTTTAACGTAAGTTTTAAGATTTACTTTTTTTCCTAAGAATTCTTCCATGTCCTTTCTTGATAAAATTCCTACTTTTTTTAACATACTTCCATTTTTACCAATGATAATTTTCTTTAGATTTTCTCTATCTACAATAATTAAAACGCCAATATCAATATATTTCCCCATATCTTCGAATGTTTCTGTAAGGCAAGTGATGGTATGAGGAACTTCATCAGTGGTAAGATGTAAGAGTTTTTCTCTTACTATTTCTGCTATAAAAAAATTTCTACTGATATTAGTAATTTCATCTTCACTAAAGAATTTTTCTTCATGTGGTAAATATTTTTTTATTGTTTTGATTAAATCGTCTATGTTATCATTTTTTAATGCAGAAATGGGAATGATTTCACTAAATGGATACAGACTTTGATATTGATCTATCATTTCTAAAAGGCTTTTTTTATTTACCATATCTACTTTATTTAGAACAAGGAAAATAGGTTTATTTAGTTTTTTTAGTTTTTCTAAGATAAAATGGTCTCCTTTTCCAAATGTTTTTGTGACATCCACTAAAAATAAAATAATATCCACATCATCAATCATAGTATATGATTTTTTATTCATTAATACGCCTAGTTTATTAATTGGTTTATGAATACCAGGAGTATCCATGAAAATAATTTGAGAGTCCAAGTCGTTATAAATCCCCTCAATGATGTTTCTAGTAGTTCCACTAACATCTGAAGTAATGGCTATTTTTCTTTCTAAAATGCTATTCAAAAGAGTACTTTTCCCAACATTTGGTCTTCCTACAATACTTACAAATCCACTTTTCATTTTAAATCATCACTTCCAAAGGGATATGGACATAAATCTTTTACTTTCAGTACCAAACTTTGCCCGTTTGGTTTCATACAAGTAATCAAAGTATCTTCTTTAAACATTTCAGAAATTACCTGGCGACAAGCAAAACAAGGCATACCGATTTTTTCATTGTCACACATTACATATAACTCTTTAAAATCATATCTTTTGTAGCCACTGCTGATAGCAGATAAAATAGCACTTCTCTCTGCACAAATAGAAGAACCATATGCTGCATTTTCTACATTTACGCCAGCAAACTCCTTTCCATCGTTCATAACTACAATTGCACTTACTCTGAAATTCGAATATGGTGCATAACTATTATTCAATAATCTAAGTAATTTTTCTTTCATAAATAACCTCTTAAAATAAACCAATAATTTTTGGTAAAAATATCATCATTCCTGCTATTAATGATAGCATTGCAGAAACTAAGACACTGGATGCAGCTACATCTTTGGCAATTTTAGCAACTGGATGAACGTTTGGCATAGCCAAATCGACCGTCTCTTCTATTGCCGTGTTTACTAGTTCTAAAGAGATAACTAAAGCAATAAAAATAAGTGATGTTAACCATTCCATATAACTTATTTTGAAGATAATTCCTCCTAGTATGACAAGTGTCGTAAAAAACAAGTGTATTTTTAAATTTCTAATATTTCTTATTCCAAAGAGTAATCCTTCAAAAGCAAATTTAAAACTTTCTATAATATTCTTGCTTTTCCTTTTATTTTTACCTTTCAATGCCATAACGAGACAGTACCTCCTCCTGCTTTTTAAACATTTTTTCTTCATCTTCTTTTTTTATATGATCATATCCTAGTAAATGAAGGAATCCGTGAATTGCTAAAAAATAAAGTTCTCTTTTGAAAGAATGTCCATATTCTAAAGCTTGACTTCTTACCTTTTCTATTGATATGTAAATATCACCTAACATTCTGATGTCTTCTCTATTAAACGATTTATCATCTTCTAATGCAAAACTAATCACATCCGTCGGAACATCTTTTCCTCTATATTCTTTATTAATTTTTTGAATTTTATCGTTATTTACAATAATGACATCATAGATAATGTTATCTAATTTTTCATCTTCTGCTACATGATATAAAAATTCTTTGAGCTCTTCTACATCTTTTGTTAAATCTTCTTCTGTTTCATTAAATACTTCTATTTCCATAAATCCTCCATTACAGCATCATAACTATTATTGCCCCAATTACCATGAACAAAAGTACAATGGAAGCAATATCTAAAAAACCTCTTGTTTTAAATACTTTAGGTAAGGCATTATAAATGTTATTTAAAACCAGGTATAGACTATATCCTATAATTCCTCCTAATACATTAAGTATGATATCATCAACATCAAAAACTCGTCCAATAGCAAGTTGTGTACATTCTATTGATAAAGAAGCTAAAAATACTAGAAAAATTGTCAGAAGACCATTTTTGCCTGAAGCATAATTTCCTACAAAGAAGCCATATGGCAAAAACATTACAACATTTCCTACGATGTTTTTAACAAAAAGTCTTCCCCAAGGTTTATAACGTAATATTTCGACAAATGGAATAAAGTTATTTCCATTAGAAGTATTGATATCTTGTGATGTTACAACTTGGAAAAGGCAAAGAATATAAAGTGCAAAAAACAAAAGAAAAATCTCTTTATGCAATACAAAATCAGTTTTATGTTTTAATAGATAAGATATTCTTACGGAAACTAGTAAAATTAAAGAGATAAAAAGGGTTGGCCATGTCATGTTTAAAACATCTTTTAAATTGCCATAAAGAGAGTCTAACATATAATCACTGTCCTTCTTCAATAGAAAAATAACTGAAAGAGGAAATATCCTCATATACCTTAAAAAATACCTCTGTTACTATTGTACTATTATTTATAACAGTTTTCAATTTTTTTTGTGAGATAATATATTCTCCATCACTTAAATTTTCTTCTATTTTACTTCTTGCTATTTTAAATGCAAATTCTTCACTAATTATATTATTAACTTCATCTTTAATAATTACTTCCGTTTCTTTATTAAAACTTATTTTAAATAATCCAAAGAAATCACTAAATAGAACTTTTTCTTCGACTTTTTTATCTTTATATTTTGAGAAGTCAAATAGATTCCAAGAGGAATTCAAAAACTGAATATTTATGACATTTTTATTTTTTCCTGTGGTAATTTCTTCTTTATAGTTAATTGGCATTTCTACTTTTGCTTTGTACCAAACTTCGGCATAAACTTTTCCTGTTGCTGAAGTATGATCTACTATTTCTTCGTTTTTGTGAATATCTCCACTAATGATAATATCTCCTTCCCTAACATAATCGGTTACTTTTTTTACTACTTCTCCTTTTTCGGCAATAATTCTCATGATGATACCTGACTTTTTGGCAACGACATGTCTTAATTCATTTTTTTCCGTGATGTTATTGATGATTCTTTTGTCTACTCTTATTCTATAAGTTGTTCCAACCCTTTCTAATTCTAGCCATTCAATATCTTCTTTATGGTTGTTTAAGATTGCTTCTTTTATTTCTTGTATATAATCATAATTTTTGACAAAATGATATTTTTTGATTCCGTATTTATCTAATTCAGTAGATAAAATGTTTCTTATATTTGTATCACTGTGGATGATTTCAATATCAAATATAATATTAGATAAGAAATATAAAAGAAGAATTCCTAGGGAAGAAAAAAGAAGAAAGATAAGATTTTTTTTTATTATATATCCCCATTTTTTTAATCCATATAGATTTATCGTTTTTATGCTGTAACTGGTTTTAATATTCATTATTTTTTCATAATTTTTTGAATCTACTTTGACATAACATACTTTGTTACTAAAATCAATTTCTTCAAAACAGATATTCATTTTATAAAGTGTTCTGATAAAACGTTTGACGTCTTTTCCAGAAATTTCTAGTTTATAATAACTTTCAAACATATTACTCACCTAATTCTATTGAATAAAATTTTCCAGTAATTAGCATTTCATTATCTAATAATTTATTGATGGAAAGGTTAGATCCTCTTATAACTATTTTACTATCTGGTGACATGATAACTATTTTTTCATCTTCTAAGATAATGATTTCTTTAAAATTAACTATGTTAATTTTATTTTTCCAAATGTTTATTGAAAATTCTTTGTTTTTTACATAGTTAATCAGATTATCTAGCATAATTATCACCTATTAAAAAGTATTTTATTAAATAAAAAAAAGAACATTTTTGTTCTTTTTATAAATTATTTAACCTTTCTTTTATCATGGTGCTTACTTGTTTCATATCTGCTTTTCCTTTCAATAATGGTGTTATTTCTTTCATAATGGCTCCCATATCTTTTGGACTGGTTGGGCTGACTTTATCAAAGACTTCATCCATTATTTTGCCAATTTCTTCTTCTGTTAATTGTTCAGGCAAATATTTCTTTAGTATTTGTATTTCACTGGATACTTTTGTAGAAAGATCTTCTCTTTTTGCTTTATTAAATTCTTCTAGTGATTCATTTCTTTGTTTTATTTGTTTAGATAATACATCGATAAACAATTCATCATTGATTTCTTTCTTACTATTGATGTGTTCTAGTTGTATTGCTCCTTTTACCATTCTTAAAACAGCAAGAGTTTCCTTATCCTTGTCCTTCATGGCTTGAATCATATCATTTTGCATTTTCTCATATAAATTCATCGTATCTCTCCTTTTAATTATTATAATCTATTCTTTCATTCACGACACTCTATATTATGTTTTCTCTTCATAGTGAAAATTAAGAAAACCTTATGGTAATTACTTTACTATATTTTAGAAAATATGTCAATTTAGGCTTCATTCAGGATGTAGCAATCGTTTAGTTATTGCTTTATTTGTTGTTTTATGAAATTCTTTAGGAAAAATTAAAACTAGTCCTAAACGGACTAGTTAAAAATCATTTAATCTTTATTTGCTCTATTTCTCTTTTGAGCATTCTTGATTCCTGCTTTTTTTGCTTCTCTTCTCTTATCTCCAGGTTTTACCGCAAATTCTCTTTTTTTCCATTCAGAAGGGACAGATTCTCTTGCTACTTTTTGTTTAAATCTTCTTAAAGCGGTATCTAAATTTCCTTTAACTGGTACTCTGACTTGTGCCATATATTTCTCCCCTCCTTCCGGCTTTTACTAAGGAAGATTATAGCATAACATATCATTCTTTTCAACAAAAAAGTACCTTTTTTTCAAAAAAAAGAAAAGTTTTTTCCCTTGTTTTATCTTCTAACGTAATATTTTAAAGAATTTCTTTTTGAAAAATGTGGTATTTTTTTATCGTCTGCTAATTTTTCTAAATAGAAAAAAAGGGGATATGACCTTAAACTACTAGTTTTTCGTTACTTTCATCCATTTTAATAAAACAATATCTTAACTTACAAGAAAGCTCGATTTTGTTATATGGTTTTATAAGCTATTTTATATATTTCAAGTCAAATTTTCTATAAATTTCCATTATAAAAATAAATTCCTATTGCTTCTTCAGAATACTTTGGTTTTGAAACATCTATATTCAACACATTACCTATATGATAAATAATAAATTGTGATGCAATCAATAAATCAAATTCGGCTAAAATTTCGTCATATTTACTCTCTATTACAATATTCTCATCACCAAGATATTTTAATAATTCCTCTTTATATTTAGTAGTTGAATTTTGTTTAAAATAAATCGAAAAAGTATTATTTAAATTTTCATAATTAATAAATCTTCCATGTGAAAAATTTTTCTTTTCATGAATAATACAATTAAATATACCTGATTCAATAATTTTACTTTCTAAATCATAACAAGCTGCATCAGTATAATCCCCTTGAAAAATATTTATTAATGTTCTTGCATTTTCTATATAATATTTTTATTAATCATCTTTCCTATTTGTTTATTTCAATATTGCAACTTATCACTAATAAAATTATCAAGATTAATAGAACTATTGGTTTTTTCAAAATGATACTTTAAAAATATTGCGGCTGGAGAAACAGCACCTTCAAATGATAAAAAACCTCTTTCTTTCTCTTTGTTAGAAGAAGTTCTATAACTCAATATATGTTTTGAAGGAATTCCTGTTTTTAATACTATTTTTTGTAATTTGCCCTTTGTAACAATATAAATATTTTTCTTATCTATTTCCTTAACACTATTCATAACATCATTTG
>CASFCU010000056.1 GCA_949293285.1 uncultured bacterium | reverse complement strand
ATTAAAGTAGCATATCTTCATACAGAAATAAAGACTCTTGAACGACTTAGAATCATTAGAGATTTAAGGCTTGGTAAATACGATTGTGTTGTGGGAATTAATTTACTTAGAGAGGGTATTGATATACCGGAAGTTAGTTTGATAGCAATTCTTGATGCTGATAAGGAAGGTTTTCTTCGTAGTAGTAGAAGTTTAATTCAAACAATCGGAAGATGTGCAAGAAATGAACATGGAAAATGTATTATGTATGCAGATAAAATTACAGAATCCATGGATTATGCTATTAAAGAAACGGCAAGAAGACGAAGCATACAAGAAGAATATAATAAAGTTCACAATATTGTTCCTAAGACGGTAATTAAAGAAATTAGGGATCTTATAAGTAATATTGATGATGCAAAGGATAAGAAAGTAAAAGTGACTAAGAAAGAAAAATTGAAAAATATAGAAACTCTAGAAAATGAAATGAGAGAAGCTGCAAAAAAATTAGATTTTGAAAGGGCTATGGAACTTAGAGATCTTATTTTTGAATTAAAATCAGAATAGAGAATGATTATGAAAAAAAGATTTAAAAAAATATACGTAGAAATAACGAATCGATGTAATCTGACTTGCTCTTTTTGTGGGGTGAATCGAAGAAAGTTAAGAGATATGAGTTGTGAAGAATTTGCTGAGGTTTTAAAAAAAATTAAACCTTATACGGATTATATCTATCTTCATGTCAAGGGAGAACCTCTTTTGCATTGCAAATTAGATGATATTTTATTCATATGTGATAGTTTTTCTATGAAAGTTAATATTACAACCAATGCTACTCTCATTAAAGAAAGGAAGAATATTCTTTTGTCACATCCTTGTATTAGACAGATAAATATATCACTTCATTGTGAAAATGATTATCCTTCCTATTTTTCTGATGTTTTTGATACTTGTAAGATTTTATCCACAAAAATGTTTATAAGTTATCGAATTTGGAATTTAAAAAATGAAAGTTTGGATGAAAAATCCACAAGTATTGTTAAAAAAATTATGAATTATTATGATTTATCCTCAGATATTGTTGATAAGCTTTATGAAAGTCAGTCTGTGAAAATAGATATTAACACTTTTGTTAATAAAGATAATTTATTTATTTGGCCAAGTTTAGAAAACAATTTTGTTGTAGATGGTTTTTGTTATGGTCTTAAAACACATATCGGAATACTTTCTAATGGTGATGTTGTACCATGTTGTTTGGATTCTAATGGGGAAATTAAATTAGGAAATATTTTTTCGGATTCTTTGGAAGATATTATCAGTGGAAAAAAATATAAGGATTTGGAAAAAGGGTTTATGGATAATAAATGTTTACATCCTTTGTGCAAAGGTTGTAATTTTAAAAATAGATTTAATAAAAGTTAATCATGTGATATAATAGGTTGAAGTTTTATGAGGTGATTTAGATGGATGAGATCGTTATTAAAGGTGCAAGGGAAAATAATTTAAAGAATATAAATTTAACACTTCCAAAAAATAAGTTAATTGTAATGACTGGTGTGTCAGGAAGTGGAAAAAGTAGTCTTGCTTTCGACACGATTTATGCTGAGGGTCAGAGAAGATATGTTGAGAGTCTTTCTGCTTATGCTAGACAATTTTTGGGTGGTACGGAAAAACCAGATGTGGATTCTATAGAGGGATTATCACCTTCTATTAGTATTGATCAAAAAACTACTAGCAATAATCCGAGAAGTACTGTTGGAACTGTTACTGAGATATATGATTATTTAAGGCTTTTGTATGCTAGAATTGGTACTCCTATGTGTCCAAATCATCATATTCCAATTAAAGGACAAAGCATAGAGGAAATGGTTAATAAGTTGTTAGAATATCCTGTTGGAACAAAAATGATTATTCTTTCTCCGGTCGTTCATGGTGAGAAAGGTACACATAAAGAGCTTTTAGAAAAATTAAAAGCCGATGGGTATGTTAGAATAAGGGCTAATGGTGTTATGCATGATTTGGTCGATGATATTACTTTCGATAAAAATATTAAGGATGATATTGATGTAGTAGTCGATAGGGTCGTTATTAAGGAAGATATTAGGGGGAGACTTTTTGAATCTGTTGAAAATGCTGTAAAATTATCTAGTGGAAAAGTAGTAATAGATATTGTTGGAGAAAAAGAAATTCTTTTTTCAGAGCTTTATGCTTGTCCATATTGTGAGTTTTCTCTTCCTGAACTTGAGCCAAGATTGTTTAGTTTTAATGCTCCGTATGGTGCCTGTCCTGATTGTAAGGGACTGGGAATAAAGCTTACAGTTAATCCGGATTTGGTGATACCTGATAAAAATAAATCATTGAGAGAAGGATGTATTGTTACTTTGAGTGATGATCAAGATGGAGTTTATTATAAAAGATTAGAAGCTGTCTGTAAGCACTATAAAATAAGTATGGATAAACCTTTTAAAAAACTTTCAAAGGAACAACAGAATATTCTTTTATATGGTTCTTCAGATATTATTAATTTCAAATATACTACTAAAAGTGGTAATAAATATGATCAGAACGATTTTTATGAAGGAATTATTAATAATTTACAGAGAAGATATATGGAGACTTCTAGTACATGGATTAGAGAATGGCTAGAAAATTATATGATGGAGTCAGTTTGTGAGACCTGTCATGGTGCTAGGTTAGATGAAAAGGTTTTATCTGTTTATGTTGGAGGAAAAAACATATATGAACTTACTTGTATGAGTATCAATAAGATTTTGGATTTTTTTAATCAACTTAAACTTACGAAAGAGCAGGAAGAAATTTCTCATCTTTTGGTAGTAGAGATAAAAAATAGATTGAGCTTTTTAGTAAACGTTGGGCTTGAATATCTTACTTTAAGTAGGACTGCTGGGACTCTTTCTGGTGGAGAATCACAAAGAATTAGACTTGCTACCCAGATTGGTTCAAGACTTACTGGTGTTTTGTACGTTTTAGATGAACCTAGTATAGGTCTTCATCAACGTGATAATGAAAAATTGATAAAGTCTCTTTTGGAAATGAGAGATTTAGGGAATACATTAATTGTGGTGGAGCATGATACGGATACTATGTTAGCTTCGGATTATTTGGTGGATGTTGGACCAAAGGCAGGAGAAGAAGGTGGATATATTGTTGCTTGTGGTACTCCAAAAGAAGTTATGGAAAATGATAACAGTATTACTGGGAGATATTTAAGTGGTAAAGAGAAAATAGAAGTACCGAAGGTAAGAAGAAAGGGAACAGGGAAATTTATAGAAATTAAAGGTGCTAGTGAAAATAATTTAAAAAATATTGATGTTAAATTTCCTCTTGGTACTTATACTTGTGTTACTGGGGTGTCAGGAAGTGGAAAAAGTAGCTTGGTTATGAGAATTTTGTCTGCTGCTGCCATGAAGTATGTTTATAATTCAAAGGGAATTCCTGGTAAACATAAGAAAATATTAGGACTTGAAAATATTGATAAAGTTGTTGAAATTACTCAAAATCCTATTGGAAGAACTCCTAGAAGTAATCCGGCAACTTATACCGGGGTTTTTGATGATATAAGAGACTTGTATACAAATACAAAGGAAGCTAAGATGTATGGATATGAGAAAAATAGATTTTCTTTTAATGTCAAAGGTGGAAGATGTGAAGCTTGTCGCGGTGATGGTGTTAAAAAAATCGAAATGCATTTTTTGCCAGATGTTTATATCCCTTGTGAGGTTTGTCATGGAACTAGGTATAATAGTGAAACTTTAAATATAAAATATAAAGGAAAAAATATTGCAGATGTTTTAGATATGAGGGTTAGTGAGGCTTTAGCTTTTTTTGAAAATGTTCCTAAAATTAAGGCAAAACTTCAAGTGCTTGAAGATGTTGGCCTTGGATATGTCAAATTAGGACAGAGTGCAACTACTTTATCAGGAGGAGAAGCAGGACGTGTAAAACTTGCTAAGGAGTTGCAGAAGAAGGCAACTGGAAGAACTTTATTTATTATGGATGAACCTACTACGGGACTTCATTCCGATGATATTAAAAGACTTCTTGCAATTATTCAGAAAATAGTAGATAATAATGATACAGTAATAGTCATTGAACACAATTTAGATATGATAAAATGTGCTGACTATATTATTGATATTGGACCTCTTGGTGGGGAAATGGGTGGAAATATTGTTGCTCAAGGAACCCCTTTAGAAGTTTCTAAAGAAAAGAAGTCTTATACTGGTGAATTTTTAAAAAAGATTTTATAGGAGGATATATGAAATTAGTTGTTACTACTAAGGGTAAGAATGCTGTAAGAATCAATAGATTTTTTGAGTTTGTGTTGTATGTTATCACTTATACAATAGCATTTTTGATTTTGGAAGGTATTTTTGATAGTTTTCAAATAAGTAGTGACTATAAACGGCTATATTCTGTGTTAGCTGTTTGTATTATATATGTTCTTGATAAAGCGGTTAAACCTCTTTTGGTTACTCTTACGATACCTATTACAGGTTTAACTTTTGGATTGTTTTATTTTGTAATAAATACCTTGATTTTGAAGCTTACTGATTGGATAATGGGACCAAAATTAAATTTTACGGATATATGGATTTTATTTTTCATAGCTATCCTTTTGTCAGTTATTAGTTTTGCTATAGAAGAAGTTATTATTAAACCACTTATTAAGAAGGCTAAGAAGAAATGAATAGAGTGGCAATTGATTTAGGGTTTATCCAGATATATTGGTATTCCATTTGTATTATAATTGGTATGGCTGTTGGAATGTGGTTTGTTTTTAAAGAAGCAAAAAGAAAAAAAATTGATGAAGATGTTATGACGAGTATTATCTTAAATACTATTATATGTTCTATTATTGGTGCTAGGCTTTATTATGTAGTTTTTAGTTGGGATTATTATTCTAAACATATTCTTGAAATATTTGAGATATGGAATGGCGGACTTGCTATACATGGTGGGATTTTGTTTGGTGCTTTGTATTTGCTTTATTATACGAAGACACATAAAATTTCTACATTAAAAATGATGGATATTTGTGTAGTTGGACTTATTGTTGGACAGATTTGTGGAAGATGGGGAAATTTCTTTAATGGAGAAGCTTATGGCCCTGTTGTCAGTAGATCGTTTCTTGAGGGACTTTATCTTCCTAATTTTATTATCGATGGAATGTATATTAATGGTGCATACCATCATCCTACTTTTTTGTATGAATCTTTATGGAATTTTGTTGGTTTTCTTTTGCTTCTTCTTTTTAGGAGATTTTCATATATTAAAGAGGGACAATTAACTGGATTTTATTTAATGTGGTATTCTCTGGGCCGTTTTTATATAGAGTCACTTCGTACTGATAGTTTAATGTTTGGAGATTTAAAAGTGGCTCAACTTGTTTCTATTTTCATGTTCTTGTTTGGCTTTTTCTTAATCATATTTAGAATGAGATCTTCTAAGTTTGATTTTCTTTATAATAAGGAGGAAAAAAATGAAATATAAAGTAGGAATTGTTGGTGCGGGAGTAGCTGGGATGATGCTTTCTATTTATTTGAAAAGAGCAGGAGTGGATTTTGTTTTGATTGAATCAAAAAAGCCTGGTGGTCAGGCTAATTTTACACCTGTTATAGAAAATTTTCCTAGTTATGATAAAATATCAGGTAGAGAACTTTCAAAGAAAATTTTTGATCAGGTTAAAAATTTAGAGGTCCATTATATAAATGATGAAGTGAAATTGGTTACACGTAAAGATGATTCTTATGTGCTCAAAATGAGGGATTCCGATGATATTGTAGTGGATACTCTTTTTATTGCTACAGGGAAAAAGATTAAAAAATTAGATATTCCTTCTGTTAATGATTTTCTAGGGGTAGGGTTAAGTTATTGTGCTACTTGTGATGGAAAATTTTTTGAAGGAAAAGATGTTTTAGTAGTTGGTGATACTAATAAGGCCTTGGAAGAAGCTGTGTATTTGTCGAGAATTTGTAAAAAAGTTATCGTTTTATCTGAAGGAGTAGATGTAAGAGCAGATCATTTTTTTAAAGAAAAAGTTTTTATGGTTGACAATATAGAGATTATGTATCATGCCTCTTTAAAAGAACTTGTAAAGGATGAAGTTTTGAAGGAAGCTATTATTGTTAGAAATGGCAAAGAAGAGAGGTTATCTATCTCTGGTTGTTTTGCTTATGTTGGTTATGTTCCAAATAGTGAACTGTTTTTACATTTAGTAGATGTAAATGGAGATGGTTATGTAAAAGTTGACAAAAACAGACAAACTTCTTGTAAAGGTATTTATGCAGTTGGTGATGTTACTGATACAGAAGTTTATCAATTGATTACAGCAATGGCAGATGCTGTTATAGCAGTTAATCATTATTTACAAGAAAATTAGAAAAAAATGATTTCGATGATTTCTTTTTTGAGTAAATAATAGAATGGGAAATACTATTGTGAAAATATTAACGATTAATGATTCGTAGAAATATTTGAAGTGGCTACGATTTAGCGTTGACTTATTTATATTTTTGTGTTATTTTATTGCTGATGACACAAGATAGTGTTTTTATTTTGGAAAAATGAGGATGTGATAATAATGGCTGGTAAAGAAAAAAGAAAAATTAAAAATGAGGAGAAAGAAACGGTAAAAAAGGAAGATAAGAAGGTTAAGATTTCTAAAGAGACTAAAAAAGCTTCTTTAAAGGCAGTAAAAAAAGAATCTGGAATTAAGAAATGGTTTAAAGAAGTTATGGCAGAATTTAAAAAGGTAAGATGGCCTAATAAAAAAGAAATGATTAAATATTCTATTGCTACTATTGTGTTTATCATCTTTTTTGCATTATTTTTCTATGTTATAGAGTTGATTATTTATTTTATAAGAGAGGTTATGTAAGGGTGAATTTATGGAAAAACAGTGGTATGTAGTTAATACTTATTCTGGGCATGAGAATAAAGTAAAAGAAAAATTAGAAATGCGTGCTAGTTCTATGGACATGAAAGATTATATTTTTAGAGTTATTGTTCCTGAGCAAAAAGAAGTGGAAGTTAAGGATGGAGTGTCTAAGGAAAAAGTAAAAAAAATGTTTCCAGGATATATTCTTGTTGAAATGGTAATGAGTGACGATGCCTGGTATGTTGTAAGAAATACTCCTGGTGTAACCGGTTTTATTGGGTCTAGTGGAAAGGGAGCAAAGCCAACTCCTCTTCAACCATATGAAGTAGATCATATCTTGAGAAATATGGGAATTAGTAGAATTGATGTTGACAAGGAGTTAGAGGTTGGTGCTAAAGTTAAGATTATTGCTGGTGCTTTTACCGGAATGTATGGAACCGTTGAGTCTCTTGATTTGCCTAATCAAAAGCTGGTGCTTAATGTAGATCTTTTTGGACAAGAGACGGCTGTGGAGGTCGAATTATCTCAAATAGAGCTTGCTCATAATTAAAATTTGGATAAATACTTGCAAAAATTTAAAAAAAGTGATAATATCAAGAAGCTATATTTGTTTATATAGATTAATTAGTGGGAAGCGAAAGAGCGCAAGATAAAAAATATATTTATTAATATAAGCGGACAATGCTATTTGGACCACTCGCGAAAACTAAAAATAGGAGGTGTTTTTCGTGGCAAAAGAAGTTGTTAAGAAAGTTAAGTTACAAATTCAGGCGGGTAAAGCTACTCCAGCTCCACCAGTTGGAACAGTTTTAGGACCAGCAGGAATTAATTTACAAGAGTTTTGTACAAAATATAATGATGCAACACGTGATAAGATGGGAGATGTATTACCAGTTGAAATATCAATCTATGATGATAGAACATTTGACTTTGTGATAAAGACTCCACCTACACCGTTTTTGATAAAGAAGTTTGCTAAAGTTGATAAGGGTTCTGTTAAAGGAGCTACTGAGTCAGTTGGTAAACTAACAAAGGAACAATTAAAAGAGATTGCTGAAATTAAGTTACCAGATTTAAATTGTTATACAGTTGAAGAAGCTATGAAAGTAGTTGAAGGTACTGCTCGTAATATGGGTATTACTGTTAGTGAATAAAATATAGAACATATAGGTTTATACCTATGTGGGAGGAATGTCCGCTCCGCTATACCACATAAGGAGGAATTGAAATGAAAAAAAGAGGTAAGAAATATTTAGAAGCCTTAAATAAAATTGAAAAAGGTAAAGCTTATACGAAGGAAGAAGCTGTAAGGCTTGCTAAGGAAACATCAGTAAGTAAGTTTGATGGTTCTGTTGAGGTTGCTATTCGACTTAATTTAGATACTAAAAAAGCGGATCAACAATTAAGAGGTGCAATCGTGCTTCCAAATGGTACTGGAAAGACAAAAAAGGTTTTAGTAATTGCTAAAGGAGAAAATGCTAAGAAAGCAGAAGCAGCAGGAGCCGATTTTGTTGGTGATGTTGATATGCTTGAGAAAATCGAGAAGGAAAATTGGTTCGGGTTCGATGTTATGATTGCTACGCCTGATATGATGCCACTTCTTGGAAAACTTGGTAAAATTTTAGGACCAAAAGGATTGATGCCTAATCCTAAAACTGGAACTGTTACTACAGATGTAGAAAAAGCAGTTAATGATGTTAAAGCAGGTCGTGTAGAGTATAGAACAGATAGTTTTGGAAATATTCACGGAATTATTGGAAATACTAAGTTTACTGAAGAACAATTATTGCAGAATTTAGAAGCATTTATGAGTGTTATTATTAAAGCAAAGCCTGCTACAGTAAAAGGTGATTATATAAAAAATATTTCAATAGCTACTACTATGGGTCCCGGAATAAAAATAATTACAAATTCTTTTGACAAATAGTAGATAGTAATATATAATACAATTGATTTGTTGGTGCCATAGACAGTAGGTAGTTAGTAAATCCTACCGAGGACTGATTCAAACTTTATGTTTATAGAGTCTCTATGGTTGTACATAGGGACTTTTTGTAGCTCCAATGAATTTATAGATAGAAGGAGGATTCTTATGGCAAGTGAAAAAATCTTAGCAAAGAAACAAGAAGTAATTGATGAGATTAAGTCTACTGTAGAAAAGGCTTCATCGATTGTACTTTTTGCTTATCGTGGACTAACTGATGAAGAGTCTAAGGAACTAAGAAGAACATTGAGAAGTAACGATTCTGACTATAAAGTGTATAAGAACACTTTAATGGCTAGGGCATTTAATGATATGAACATTGATTTAAATGAGTATCTTAGTGGATCAAGTGCACTTGCGTTTAGTAGTGACGCAATAGCACCGATTAAGGTTTTAGCTGATTTTGCAAAAAAACACGAAGCGTTAGTTTTAAAAGTTGGAATTGTAGATGGAGAAGTTTCTGATAAGGAAAAGTTGGAGAAACTTGCAACTATTCCATCAAGAGAAGGACTACTTACTATGCTTGCAGCTGGTATGATGGGAATTCCAAAAGATTTATCAATCTGTTTAGATCTTTATGCTAAACAAAAAGAAGAAAATTAAGATAGGAGGATTTTAAAATGGCAAAGTTAACAAAAGAAAGTTTTATTGAAAGTTTAAAAGAAATGAATCTATTAGAAATTAAAGAATTAGTAGATGCAATGAAGGAAGAATTTGGAGTAGATCCAAGTAGTGTTGCAGTGGCAGCACCTGCAGCTGCAGCTCAAGAAGAAGCAGCTGGACCAAGTGTGGTTACAGTTACATTGGTAAATGCTGGAGCAGCTAAGATCAATGTCATCAAAGTAATTAAAGAAATTACTGGATTAGGACTTGCAGATTCTAAGGCAATAGCTGACAATGGTGGAGCTATTAAAGAAAATATTTCTGTTGATGAAGCTAATGAAATTAAGGCTAAACTTGAAGAAGCTGGAGCAGAAGTAGAAGTTAAATAGTCGATTTAGTTTAAGTAAAGAGAAAATCTTTACTTTTTTTTATTTTTTCTTTTATCGTGTTGTTATGTTATAATAAATTTAGCAAAAAAATCTTGATTAAAATGTGATTTTGTTGTATTATTATAAATACGAAAGGAGTTAACTATAAAATAATTTGTAGTTAACTCTATTTTTACTTTGAAGGAAATGATGAAATGAGTCAATATTTTGATAATGCTAGATTGCCTAGTAAGATAGAGGAGTATCATACTAAAGTTTTTGGGGTTAGTTTTATATTTAAGACAGATAATGGCGTATTTTCAAAAGAAAAATTAGACTTTGGAACTAGAGTTATGTTAGAAAATCTTCCTCTTGAAGAAATTCATGGTGATGTTTTGGATTTGGGATGTGGATATGGTGTTGTTAGTATAATACTTTCTAAATTTTTAGATGCAAATTTTGATGCAGTTGATATTAATAAGAGAGCTCTTCATTTGGCTAAGATTAATATGAAAGAAAACTCTTCTTTTGGTATCCATTTTTTTGAAAGTGATGTTTATGATAAAGTCGATAAGAAGTATGATTTTATTATTACAAATCCTCCTATTAGAGCAGGCAAGGATGTTGTTTATTCTATGCTCATGGGTGCTAGTGAGCATTTAAAAAAAGATGGCAGTTTGTTTTTTGTCATACGTAAAGATCAAGGTGCTAAATCGACAATAAAAATGTTAGAGTCGTTATATGATATACATATTATATGCAAAAAAAATGGGTTTTTTGTAATACGATGCATTTTACATTGACAACTTGCATTTTATGTGGTAATAATATAAATTGGCTATGTATTAAGCTGTTTTGTTCTTTTGATAAATTAATGTATAGGGGTGAATTTTAGTGGCATATAAGATTATTAATTGTGGAGACCACAGACAAAGAAGAAGTTTTTCTAGAATTAGGAATACTTATGAGTTAACAGATTTACTAGAAATTCAAAAAAAATCATATCAATGGTTTATTGAAAAAGGAATTCAAGAAGTTTTTGAAGATTTGTTTCCTGTGGAGAATTTTTCGGGGACTTTATCACTTGAGTTTGGTGATTATCATTTTGATGAACCAAGATATACAATAAGGCAGAGTAAAGATCGAGAAACTACCTATGCTGCTCCTTTGAAAGTGGAAGTTAGGCTTTTTAATCATGAAACTGGAGAGGTAAAAGAGCAGGAAATATTCTTAGGGGACATGCCTGTTATGACAGATAGTGGTTCTTTTGTAATTAATGGTGCAGAACGTGTTATTGTATCACAACTTGTTAGATCTCCTAGTGTGTATTTTAATGTAGAAGTTGATAAAAATGGAAGAAATTCTATTACTTCACAAATTATTCCAACAAGAGGTACTTGGCTAGAGTTTGAGACAGATGCTAGGGATGTTTTGTATGTAAGAATTGATAGAACGAGAAAAGTGCCACTTACTACACTTCTTCGTGCTTTTGGATTATCTAGTGATGAAGATATCATTAATCTTTTTGGTAATGATGAATATATTGAGAATACTTTAGCAAAAGATTCTACTAGAAATACAGATGAGGCTTTGATTGAAATTTATGAGAAATTAAGACCTGGAGAGCCAGCTACACTGGATTCTTCTAAAAATCAAATTATAACTAGGTTTTTTGATGAATTTAGATATGATTTGGCTAAGGTTGGACGTTATAAATTTAATCGTAAATTAAATGTTCTAGATAGAGTTCTTAATCAAACTCTTGCAGAAGATATTAAAGTTGATGGTGAAGTTCTTGTAGAAAAGGGCAGTGTCGTTAATAAAGATGTATTTAATAAATTAAAAGATATTTTTGAGAATGGATATAATGTTAGAGAAGTTAAAATTAATGAAGAGTTGGATGATTACAAGAAGATTCAAACTATAAAGATTTATAATCCGAATAATAAAAAAGAAATATTTACTTTGATTGGAAATGATCAAAGTCTAACTGTTAAAAGACTTACTATATCAGATGTTTATGCTTCTGTTTCTTACTATTTGAATTTGTTACATGGTATTGGAAATTTTGATGAAATCGATCATTTAGGAAATCGTCGTGTAAGGCAAGTAGGAGAACTTTTACAAAATCAATTTAGAATTGGAGTTTCACGCATGGAGAGAGTGATTCGTGAGAGAATGACTACCCAAGAAATGGAAGAGGTTACTCCTAAAACTTTAATTAACATTAGACCAATTACGGCTGCTATGAAAGAGTTTTTTGGGTCAAGCCAACTTTCTCAATTCATGGATCAAACTAATCCAATTGCTGAACTTACTAATAAAAGACGTTTGTCTGCATTAGGACCAGGTGGTTTGTCACGTGATAGAGCTGGTATGGAAGTTCGTGACGTTAATGCTTCCCATTATGGAAGAATCTGTCCAATAGAATCTCCGGAAGGGCAAAATATCGGTCTTATTACCTCTCTTGCAAGTTATGCTAAAATTGATGATTATGGATTTATTATGACTCCTTATAGGAAGGTTATTAATAAAAAATTGACAGATGAAGTAGAGTATTTGACTGCTGATCAAGAAGCAGATATGATGATATCTATTGCTACTGTTAAGGTTGATGATAATAATGTCATTATTGATGATGTTGTTCCTGCAAGATTCCGTGGAGAAAATTTGATGGTTAAACCTGAACAGGTAGATTATGTAGATGTTTCACCTCAACAGGTTGTTGCTGTTACAACTAGTTGTATTCCATTCTTGGAACATGATGATGCTACCCGTGCTTTAATGGGAGCAAACATGCAACGTCAATCTGTTCCATTATTAAAAGCAGAAGCGCCAATTGTTGGAACTGGTGTAGAATTTGTTGCTGCTAGAGATTCTGGTGCTGAAGTTATTTCGAAATCGGATGGTATTGTTGAATATGTTGATGCTAGGCGCATTGTCGTAAAAAATAAAACTGGAAAAGATGAGTATAGCCTTGCTAATTTTGAATTATCAAATGCTGGTACTTGTCAACATCAAAGACCTATTGTTAAGGTAGGAGATAAAGTAGAACGTGGTACTGTTTTGGCTGATGGTCCTTCTACTGATCAAGGAGAGCTTGCACTTGGTAAGAATGTGCTTGTAGCGTTTATGACATTTAATGGGTATAACTATGAAGATGCCGTTATATTAAATGAGAGATTGGTTAAAAACGATGTTTACACTGGTATTCATTTGGAAGATTTTGAAATGCAGTGTCGTGAGACAAAATTAGGACCAGAGGAAATTACTCGTGATATTCCTAATGTTAGTGATGAAGCAAGAAAAAATCTTGATGAAAATGGTATTGTAATCGTTGGTACAGAGGTAAAAGAAGGAGATATCTTGGTAGGAAAAGTTACTCCAAAAGGAATGGCCGAGCTTACTTCTGAAGAGAAACTTTTACATGCAATATTTGGTGAAAAAACACGTGAGGTTAGAGAT
The DNA here is from genome assembly GCA_949293285.1 of uncultured bacterium. Taxonomy (GTDB): domain Bacteria; phylum Bacillota_I; class Bacilli_A; order RF39; family UBA660; genus RUG13868. The sequence continues at coordinate 9,978 of CASFCU010000056.1, read as the reverse complement.
ACATCTCTTCGTGTTCCACATGGTGGTGATGGTATTGTTCATGATGTTAAAATTTTCTCAAGAAAAGATAATGATGAATTGCCAGCAGGAGTTTCAAAGGTAATCCGTGTTTATATTGCACAAAAGAGAAAGATTCAAGTGGGAGATAAAATGGCAGGTCGCCATGGTAATAAGGGTGTTATTTCTTTAGTGCTACCAGAAGAGGATATGCCTTATTTACCAGATGGAAGAACAATTGATATTATGCTTAATCCACAAGGAGTTCCTTCACGTATGAATCTTGGACAAATTCTTGAACTTCATTTAGGAATGGCTGCTAAAGAACTTAATATTCATGTAGCTACTCCAGTATTCGATGGTGCAAAAACTCAAGATATTGCGGACATTATGGAAGAAGCAGGAATGGCACCTGATGGAAAATATGTGCTTTATGATGGTAGAACGGGAGAACCGTTTGACAATAGAATATCCGTTGGTATCATGTATATGATTAAATTACACCATATGGTTGATGATAAGTTACATGCAAGAAGTACAGGTCCTTATTCTTTAGTTACTCAGCAACCTCTTGGTGGTAAGGCTCAATTTGGTGGACAAAGATTTGGAGAAATGGAAGTTTGGGCACTTTATGCCTATGGTGCAGCGCATACTTTACAGGAAATTATAACTTATAAGTCTGATGATATTATAGGTCGTGTTAAGGTTTATGAATCGATTATAAAAGGACAGGAAGTTAATCAAGCAGGAGTTCCAGAAAGCTTTAGGGTATTGATGAAAGAATTCCAAGCTTTAGGACTTGATATTAGTATTATAAACGATAAAAATGAGACAATAGGTCTTAAGGAAATAGAAGAAGAAGAAGATAAGGAAGAGATGGAGTCCTTTGACGTTGCTCCGGATATTCCATTACCACCTCCTAGTGATCCTGATGATGATTATCAAGAGGAAGATGAAGAGGATGAAGAGTTAACTGATGAAGAAATCGACAGAGAATTTAACAGTGTTTATGAAAATGAATTTATGGAAGGGGAAGATGACTAATGATAGAAGTAAATAAGTTTGAAGCCTTAAAGATAGGTATAGCATCTCCTGAAAAAATTCGTAGTTGGTCTTATGGAGAGGTTAAAAAACCTGAGACTATAAATTATAGAACACTTCGTCCAGAGCGTGATGGATTGTTTTGTGAAAAGATTTTTGGACCTACTAAAGATTTTGAATGTGCTTGTGGAAAATATAAAAGAGTAAGATATAAGAATATCGTTTGTGATAGATGTGGAGTTGAGGTTACTCGTAGTAAAGTTCGAAGAGAGCGTATGGGGCATATAGAACTTGCAACTCCGGTTTCTCATATCTGGTATTTTAAAGGAGTTCCTTCACGTATGGGACTAGTTCTTGATATGTCTCCTAGGGATTTAGAGGAAGTTTTATATTTTGTTAGTTATGTTGTTATTGATAAAGGAATTGCTCCTTTGGAAAATAAACAGACTCTTTCTGAAAAGGAATATCGTCAATATTATGAAAAATATGGAGATGGATTCAAAGTAGGAATGGGTGCTGAAGCTATAAAGGAACTTCTTAAAAAAGTAGATTTAAAGAAGGAAATCGAACAGATATCTAAAGAGCTTGAAGATGCTCAAGGTCAAAAAAGAACTAGACTGTTAAAAAGAATCGACGTATTAGATGCATTCTATAAATCTGGAAATAAACCTGAATGGATGATTTTTGATTGTATCCCTGTTATACCACCTGATTTAAGACCAATGATTCAACTTGATGGTGGAAGGTTTGCTACTAGTGATTTGAATGATTTATATCGTCGTGTTATCAATCGTAATAATCGTTTGAAAAAGTTAATAGATTTGAATGCTCCAGGTATCATTATTCAAAATGAAAAACGTATGTTACAAGAAGCTGTCGATGCATTGTTTGACAATGGTAGACGTGGTAGAAGCGTAACAGGTGCTGGAAATCGTCCTTTGAAATCACTTTCTAGTATGTTGAAAGGAAAACAAGGTAGATTCCGTCAAAATTTGTTAGGAAAACGTGTAGATTATTCAGGACGTTCTGTTATCGTAGTTGGACCATCTTTGAAAATGTATCAATGTGGTATTCCTAAGGATATGGCACTTGAACTTTTTAAACCTCATGTTATTCATGAACTTGTTGAAAGAGATATTGCACATAATATTAAAGCTGCTAAGAGGCTTATTGAAAATAAAGATCCAAAGGTATGGGATGTAGTAGAAGATGTTATTAAAGAACATCCGGTATTATTAAACCGTGCTCCTACCCTTCATAGACTTGGTATACAAGCATTTGAACCAGTTTTAATTGGAGGAAAAGCTATTCGTTTGCATCCGTTGGTTTGTCCAGCATTTAATGCAGATTTTGATGGTGACCAAATGGCAGTTCACGTTCCTCTTTCGGAAGAGGCTCAAGCAGAAGCTAGAATTTTAATGTTAGGTGCTAATAATATTCTTTCACCAAAAGATGGTACTCCTATTGTTACTCCTAGCCAAGATATGGTTCTTGGTAACTATTATTTGACTATGGAAAAAGCTTTTCTTCCTGGAGAAGGGAGAGTATTTAAGGATAGTAATGAAGCATTGATGGCATACGAAAGACGTGAAATCACTCTTCATACTAGAATTGCTGTACCGGTTAATTCTTTTAAACATAAACTATTTACAGAAACGCAAAGAGATAAGTATTTGGTTACTACTGTTGGAAAAATTAAATTTAATGAGATATTGCCAGATTCTTTTGCTTATATTAATGAACCTACTACGGATAATATTCAAAATATTACTCCTAATAAGTATTTCATTGAAAGAGGAAAGAATATTCCAGAAGTTATTAAGGAAATGCCTGTTGTTAAACCATTCCCTAAAGGAACTTTAGAGAAGATTATTGCTCAAATATTTAAAAGATATAAGACTACTGAAACTTCAGTTATGCTAGATAAGTTAAAAGATTTAGGATTTAAATATTCTACGGTTGCTGGTATTACTATTTCTATTAGTGATGTTGTTACTAGTGATAAGAAAAATGAAATAATTGAGGAAGCTAATAAGTTGGTAGATAAAATAAATAAGCAATATAGTCGTGGTTTAATTACGAATGAAGAAAGATTTAATAAAGTTATTTCGACTTGGGATCAAGCCAAAGGACAAGTTCAGAAAGAGTTACAAGCTAAAGCGGATGCGGATCTTGATAATCCTATATTTATGATGATGCATTCTAAGGCTCGTGGTTCTATTTCCAACTTTACTCAGATTGCTGGTATGCGTGGAATTATGTCTAAACCAGATGGTACTCCGGTTGAAATCCCTATTACTTCTAACTTTAGAGAGGGTCTATCGGTTGCAGAATTTTTCTTGTCAACTCATGGAGCTCGTAAAGGAAGTGCCGATACTGCTTTAAAAACAGCTGACTCTGGATATTTGACAAGACGTTTAGTAGATGTATCTCAAGATATTATTGTAAGAGAAGAAGATTGCGGAACAGAAAATGGAGTTGTTGTTAGAGCTTTTATTAATGACAAAACAGGAGAAGTTATCGAAAAATTATATGATAGAATTGTTGGACGTTTTGCTAATAAGAAGATAGTTAATCCAACTACTAAGGAAGTAATTTGTGAAAAATTAGATTTAATTACTGAGTCTATTGCAGATAAAATAATAGCAGCAGGAATTGAAGAAGTTGAAATTAGGACAACGTTGACTTGTAATACAGTTAATGGTGTATGTAAGAAGTGTTATGGTAGAAATCTTGCTACTGGAAATGTAGTAGAAATTGGTGAAGCGGTTGGTATTATGGCAGCTCAATCAATTGGAGAGCCAGGAACTCAGCTTACTATGAGAACTTTCCATACTGGTGGTGTTGCTGGTGGAGAAGATATTACACAAGGACTTCCACGTATTCAAGAGTTGTTTGAAGCAAGAATCCCGAAAGGAAAGGCAACGATTGCAGAAATTAATGGTAAGGTTACTAAAATAGAAGATGAGCATGGTAAGTATAAAATTAGTATAACTAATGAATTAGAGACAAAAGAGCATGTTACAAATTACGGATCAAAATTAAGAGTTGAATTAGGAGATGTTGTTTCTACTGGTGATAAGTTGACTGAAGGATCAATTAGTCCTAAAGAATTATTAGCGGTTACGGATCCTCTTACGACTCAAGAATATATTTTAAAAGAAGTTCAACATGTTTATCGTAGTCAAGCAGTTGATATTTCAGATAAACACGTAGAAATTATTGCTAAACGTATGATTTCTAAGATTAGAATTATAGAATCTGGTGATACTAAATTCTTGCCTGGTTCATTGGTTAATTTTAATGAATTTACGGATGGTAATAAGGAGGTTATTATCACTGGTAAAAAGCCTGCTAGTGGTAAGCCAATTTTACTTGGTATTACTAAAGCATCTTTGGAAACGGATTCATTCCTATCAGCAGCATCATTCCAAGAAACTACACGAATATTGACTGATGCCTCTATAAAGGGAAAAGTTGATACACTTCAAGGATTGAAAGAAAATGTCATTATCGGTAAATTAATACCTGCTGGTACTGGAATCAAAGCTTATAGAAATGTTGAATATGATTTAGCTTCACAATTTGTAGATGAAGAACCACTAGAAAAGCTAGAAGATGAGTTGATGGAATAATGATCAACTCTTTTTTTGGCTTATTGAAAAAAATTTTTATATGGTATAAAATGATAGTGGTGATAATATGATGAAACTTGATAATAAGGGTTGGGGATTTGCTATGTTTATTGCATTTATTTTTGTATTTTTACTTGCTATTTTGATGATAGCTTATATGGTGAATCATTTTGAAACCGGATTAAGTTCAGAACGAGATGACAATATAACTTATACGCAACATGAAATTTATAGAAAGTATGAAAAGTTAGTAAAAAAAGCTGCGGAAAGTGCTTTTTCTAATCATACTGAGGAATATATTAATATAAACGATTTAGATATTAGTAATGCTATAAAATCAGAGTGTGTTGGATATGTTCTTTTGGATTCTTCTTCTTTAGAGTATACTGCCTATTTGAAGTGTGGTAACTACCAGACAGCGAATTTTTCTCCTGATTTTCTAAGATAGTGTTAGTTTTTGTTTAAAAAAAATATACGTTTTTTAAAATTTGTTCTTGAAATATAAAAAGTTATTGACACCATTTCCTTATGATGATATATTATTGTTGCTGATTAATTTAGGTTTTGCCATTGGCAAAACTTATATTTAAAAGTTAAAATGACACACCTGGATATGTGTAGAGAAAGGAGTTTGAATTTATGCCTACAATTAACCAATTAGTAAGAAAAAGCAGACATGATAAAGTGAGAAAAAGCAAGTCACCAGTTTTAGGTTTTAGATTTAATAGCATTGCTAAAAAACAATCTGTTAAGTTTTCACCTCAAAAGCAAGGAGTTTGTACTCGTGTTGGTACTATGACACCTAAGAAACCAAATTCCGCTTTGAGAAAATATGCTCGTGTACGTTTAAGCAATGGAGCAGAGGTTACTTGTTATATACCTGGTATTGGTCACAACTTACAAGAGCATAGCGTTGTTTTAATACGTGGTGGTCGTGTTAAGGACTTGATTGGTGTTCGTTATCATATAATACGTGGTACATTAGATACTGCTGGTGTTAAAGATAGGAAACAAGGTCGTAGTAAGTACGGTGCTAAAAAGCCAAAAACTAATAAGTAATATAGATAATTTTGAAGGGAGGAAATAAAAATGCGTAAAAGACGTGCGGTAAAAAGAGATGTTTTACCGGATCCAATATATAAATCAAAAGTCGTTACGAAATTGATTAATACCATTATGTTAGATGGTAAAAAAGGAATTGCACAAACTATTCTTTATGAGGCTTTTGATATCGTAAAAGAAAAAACTGGAGAAGATCCTTTGACAGTTTTTGAAAAAGCAATGGAAAATATTAAACCTACTCTTGAAGTTAAGTCTCGTAGAGTTGGAGGATCAAACTATCAAGTGCCAGTTGAAGTATCACCTAGTAGAAGTCAAGCCTTAGGTCTTCGTTGGCTAGTTAAGTATGCTAGATTAAGAGGTGGAAAAGGTATGGCCGTTAATTTAGCTAATGAGATAGTAGATGCTGCTAATGGAACAGGAGCAGCTGTTAAGAAACGTGAAGATACTCATAGAATGGCAGAAGCTAATAAGGCGTTTGCACATTATCGTTGGTAGGAAAGGAAGATAATTATGGCACGTGAAACATCTTTATTGATGACAAGAAATATAGGTATCATGGCTCATATCGATGCTGGTAAAACAACATGTACTGAGCGTATACTTTATCATACTAAAAAGATTCATAAAATTGGTGAAACACATGATGGTGCTAGCCAAATGGACTGGATGGAACAAGAACAAGAACGTGGTATAACTATTACTTCAGCAGCTACTACTGCTTATTGGAAAAAATATAGATTTAATATTATCGATACTCCAGGGCACGTAGATTTTACTGTTGAGGTTAGCCGTAGTTTAAGAGTTCTTGACGGTGCTGTAGCATTAATCGATGCTCAAGCTGGAGTGGAACCTCAGACAGAGACAGTTTGGAGACAAGCAACAGAATTTAAAGTACCAAGAATTATATTTGCTAATAAAATGGATAAGATGGGAGCAGATTTTGTATATAGTTTAGGAACTATCGAATCTAGACTTGGAGTTAATGCAAAACCTATTGAATGGCCAATCGGTTCAGAAAGTGAATTTAATGGAATTATCGATTTGGTTACAATGAAAGCGTACCAGTATGATGGAAAACCAGAAGAAGATGCTAAAGAAATTGAAATTCCTGAAGATTTACGAAAAATAGCTGAAGAGAAGAGAGCCGATTTAATTGAGACAGTTGCAGAATTCGATGATGAAGTTATGGAAAAATATTTGGAGGGAGAAGAACTTTCTGTAGAAGATATTAAAAAAGCTATCAGAAAGGGGACTCTCGAGGTTAAGTTTTTCCCAGTAATGTGTGGTACTGCTTTAGGTAATAAGGGAGTGAAATTATTACTTGATGCTGTTATTGATTATTTACCATCACCACTTGATATTGAATCAATTAAAGGTAAAGATTTAAATGGAAATGAAGTGGTAAGACATCCTAGTGATGATGAACCATTCAGTGCATTAGCATTTAAAGTTATGACGGATCCATTTGTTGGAAGACTTACTTTTTTCCGTGTATATTCAGGACATTTGAGTAGTGGTTCTTATACTATGAATTCTACGAAGGAAGAAAAAGAAAGAATCGGTCGTATTCTACTTATGCATGCTAATAATCGTACAGAAATCAGTGAAGTTTTCACTGGTGATATTGCTGCTGCTGTTGGGCTTAAGAATACTACAACTGGTGATACTCTTTGTGATGAAAAGAAACAAGTTATTCTTGAATCAATGGAATTCCCAGAACCAGTTATTCAGTTAGCAGTGGAACCAAAATCAAAAGCAGATCAGGAAAAGATGGGAATTGCTCTTCAAAAACTTGCAGAAGAAGATCCTACATTTAAGGTTCATACAGATCATGAGACTGGTCAAACTGTTATTTCTGGTATGGGGGAGTTACATCTTGATGTTTTAGTAGATAGAATGAGAAGAGAGTTTTCTGTTGAATGTAATGTTGGTAAACCACAAGTAGCTTACCGTGAGACAATTAAAAAAGCTGCTGATTGTGAAGGTAAATATATTAAACAATCAGGTGGTCGTGGACAATATGGTCATGTATGGGTAAAATTTGAACCAAATCCTGATAAGGGATATGAGTTCGTAGATGCTATTGTCGGTGGAGTGGTTCCTCGTGAATATATTCCAGTAACTGATAAGGGACTACAAGAAGCATTAGCATCAGGTGTATTGGCAGGATATCCAATGATCGATGTTAAGTGTACTTTGTTTGATGGTTCATATCATGATGTTGACTCTAGTGAAATGGCATTTAAAATTGCTGCTTCTATGGCTTTGAAAGAGGCTAAGAGTAAATGTAATCCGGTACTTCTTGAACCAATTATGAAAGTGGATGTAGATGTACCTGATGAATATTTTGGTAATGTTATGGGAGATATTACATCTCGTCGTGGACGTCCACTTGGGCAAGAGTCTAGAGGTAATGTCATTAGATTATCGGCAATGGTTCCACTTGCTGAAATGTTTGGATACGCTACTTCTTTAAGAAGTAATAGCCAAGGACGTGGAAACTTCGTTATGACTTTTGATCACTATGAAGAAGTTCCAAGAAACATTGCTGAAGATATTATTAAGAAAAATGGAAATTAATTTCTAAAAATAATGATAATAACAGAAATTTTAGTTATTTCTGATTATTAAAAAATAGTTGATAATTTATCGATTATTAGATAAAATATAGTAGTAATATTAAAAAGGAGGAAATACAAATGGCAAGACAAAAATATAATCGTACTAAGCCGCATGTTAATATTGGTACAATTGGTCACGTTGACCATGGTAAAACAACATTAACTGCAGCTATTACAAAAAGACAATCTGAAAAATTTGGTGGAGATTTTGTTGATTATGCTAATATTGACAAGGCTCCAGAAGAAAGAGCACGTGGTATTACAATCAATACTTCACACGTAGAGTATGAAACAGCAACTCGTCACTATGCACATGTTGACTGTCCAGGACATGCTGACTATGTAAAAAATATGATTACAGGTGCAGCTCAAATGGATGGTGCTATACTTGTTATAGCAGCAACTGATGGACCTATGGCACAAACTCGTGAGCATATTCTATTATCTCGTCAAGTTGGTGTACCAAGAATGGTAGTATTCATGAATAAATGTGATCAAGTTGATGATCCAGAATTACTTGATTTAGTAGAAATGGAAATCCGTGATCTATTAACTGAATATGGATTTGATGGAGATAATACTCCAATTATTCGTGGATCTGCATTGAAAGCATTAGAAGGTGATTCTGAGGCTGTTAAGGCAATCGATGAATTAATGGATGCTGTTGATAGTTGGATTCCAACTCCAGAACGTGATAATGATAAACCATTCTTAATGAGTATTGAGGATGTATTTACTATTACTGGACGTGGAACTGTTGTTACAGGACGTGTTGAACGTGGACAATTAAAACTTAATGATACAGTAGAAATAGTTGGTATTAAGCCTACAAAATCTACATTTGTTACAGGAATCGAAATGTTCCGTAAACAACTTGATTATGCTGAAGCAGGAGATAATGCTGGAGTATTGTTACGTGGAATTTCTCGTGAAGAGGTTGAACGTGGTCAAGTACTTGCTAAACCAGGTACAGTTACTCCTCATAAGAAATTTAAAGCTGAGGTTTATGTTCTTTCTAAAGAAGAAGGTGGACGTCATACTCCATTCTTTGCAAACTATCGTCCTCAGTTCTATTTCAGAACAACTGATGTTACAGGTGTAATTGAACTTGAGCCTGGTGTAGATATGGTTATGCCTGGTGATAACGTATCAATTACTGTTGAACTAATTCATCCAATTGCTATTGAAAATGGCACTAAATTCTCAATTCGTGAGGGTGGAAGAACTGTTGGTGCAGGTAGCGTTAGTGAAATTATTGAATAATAATTCGTAAAGTAAAAAATGGAAATAAGAAAGATGGTTTTGACTTCATATCGAGACCGTCTTTTTTCATTAGATGATATTTTATAGATTTTTAACATTCTTATTTTTCGTTAAAAAAAGTGCATTTATAATGCACTTTTTAAATCTTGAAATTTGTTCTATCTTTGATTGATGCTAGATATAAATTATACATGGTTCTATTAGTCATGATTCCAAATTCTCCAACATATTCTAAAACGTTTCCTCTTAGTGATAGTCTGGCTTCATTTAATCCATAGTATGAATTTTGTTTTTTATTAAATTCTCCTGTAATTGCTCCAAAGTTGAAAGTTCTAAAATTGCTGCTTGAGTAATGTTCT
>CASFCU010000055.1 GCA_949293285.1 uncultured bacterium | reverse complement strand
TTTTCACAATTATTAAAGAATAAATAAGTTATTTCATTAATAACTAATTTATGTGGTTCAATATAAGCAAGATTAGTTTTTGAAATATGAATAATATTTCCATTTATAAGCTTTGACTTAATACTAATAAACTTAAGTAGATTATTAATTCTTTTATTTAAAGTTTCGTCAATATCTAACTTTTCCTTTATTATCTGCATAACTAATCAACTCCTTTCGAGCAAACAAAAAAGGTTAACCGAAATTAACCTTTCATATATAGAAGTCGATTAGTTCGACTAATTTCCCTATGGTGCCTGAGGTGGGACTTGAACCCACACGGTATTGCTACCATCGGATTTTGAGTCCGACACGTCTACCATTCCATCACTCAGGCAAATGCCTGAGTACATTATATCACATTTTTTTGCCTTGTGAAGTATTAATTCACAAAATTTTATTGTATTAATGAATATTCTTCTATTATTTTTTCTGCTACTTTGATTCCGTCTATTGCTGAAGTCGTTATACCACCAGCATATCCAGCTCCCTCTCCTATTGGATATATTCCTTTAATATTAGACATTAAATTTTCATCTCTTTCTATTCTAACTGGAGAAGAAGTTCTACTTTCTATTCCTGCTATTATGGCATCATCTCTTGCAAATCCTTTTATTTTTTTATCAAAATATGGGATAGCCTCTTTTAAAGCATCACAAATATAAGTCGGTAAAATCTCATTTAAGTTAGCAAAAGTATATTTTCCTTTGAAAACAGGTTTAACATCATGAAATGCTTTAGAAATAGTGTTTTCGTTGAAATCTTTCCACAGTTGCACAGGAATAGAACCATTTCCTTTTTTGTAAGCTATTAATTCTAAATTTCTTTGATATTCTAAGGCCTCCATAGGATTTTTACCAATATCTTCTTCTGTTACAGTTACCACAATGGCACTATTGGCATTTTTTTCATCTCTTTCATGATTACTCATTCCATTTATTACTAAACATTGTTCTTCCGAAGAAGCATTAATAACATATCCTCCTGGACACATACAGAATGAATAAACTCCCCTATTTTTGGATGTTGTATAAGTTAATTTATAACTTGCTGAAGGAAGAATATTATCTATATTTCCATACTGGGAATTATTTATCATAGCTTGTGGATGTTGAATTCTAATGCCAATTGCAAAAGGTTTTGTTGTCATGTTCATCTTTTTTTCGTACAACATTTTGTATGTGTCTTTTGCACTGTGACCTATGGCAAGCACTAACAATTCACATGGAATTAACTTCTGGTTATTAATCTCAATATATTTTATCTCTTCATTTTTTACTATAATATCAGAAAGTTTTGTGTTATAGAGAAAATCTCCACCCATTTTCATAATTTTTTTTCTCATATTGATAATAACATTTCTGAGTAAGTCTGTACCGATGTGTGGTTTGCTCTCATACATTATCTCTTCTGGTGCACCACACTCTACAAAGGTCGTAAAGATTTTTAAAATTCTATTTTTCTTATCTTTGACAAGTGTATTTAATTTACCATCGGAAAATGTGCCAGCACCTCCTTCTCCAAAACAAACATTAGATTCTACATTTAAAAAACCGGTTTCCCAGAATTTTTCCACACTTTTTATTCTATCTTCTATTTTTTCTCCACGTTCTATTATCAATGGTCTATATCCTTTTTCCGCTAATATGTAAGCTGCGAAAAGCCCTGATGGCCCACTTCCGACTATGATTGGTCTTACCAATAATTTTTTATCACCACTAAGTGGCAAAGTATATTTTTCTTCTTGTGTTAAAGAGATATCCATCGAATGATGCTTTTTTAAAATTTCCTTTTCCCTTTTGGAAATGATATCTATTTCATAGGAATAATGAATATTGTTCTTATCTCTTGCATCCAGAGATTTCTTTCTAATAAAAATATTTTCAATATCACTATCTTTCACATTTAATCTTTTTGCTAATATTATTTTAATATCATTTATATTCTTAACTTGTAGGTCTACTTTTAATTGTCTTATTTTAATCATGAAACTCACCTGCACTTTTTCCTGCTAACATACCAGATATGAAGGCAAATGATAAATTATAACCACCACAATCTCCGTCAACGTCTAAAATTTCCCCGATTATATATAATCCTTTTTCTTTTTTTGATTCCATAGTTTCTGGTATTATTTCGTCTAATTTTACACCACCACTACAAACTTGAGCTTCTTTAAAGGTTTTTGTGCTTACTATTTTTAAATTAAATTTGTAAATTAAATTTGCAATTTTCTTTTTTTTCTCTAACGTTAACTCTTTCCAATTTTCATTTTTAGCTACTTTTACTATTTTCAAAATAGTATTAACTATCTTACTGTTTAAAAATCCTTCTAAAACAATTTCGATTGGCATATTTTTTACTTTCTTAGTTCTGTTATCTAGCCAAGAGATAAAATCATCCCCTTTGTACCATGGGATAAAATTAATCTCTACACTTACACTTCTTCCTTCATCCAACAATCTAGTAGCAATACTACTGATATTAAACACACATATTCCACTTATTCCATAATCAGTCAATAAAATTTCTCCAGTTTCTTCTTTTATTTTCTTGTTATTACTGTATAAAGATAGCATTACATCACTTCTAGCTCCTCGCCAATCAGAAAGAAATTCTTCTGCTGCCGTTAATTGAACTAGTGCCGGAAGGGGTTTTATGATATTATGTCCAAAAGATTTTGCTATATCATATCCAATGTTGGCATCTATGTCATTATAGTAGGCTAGTGAACCAGTGGCTAAAATTACTTTGTCTGTTTTAAAATTTTCTTTTTCTGGATTGATATAGAACAGATTTTCTTTTTTAATAATCTTATCTACTTTAAAATCATTTTTTATTTCTATTTTAAGTTTCTTTATTTCTTCTAATAAAACCTTTCTTATTGTTGTTGCTTCTTTAGAATATGGATAATAATAGCCATTTTTTATATATGGAATAATTCCCAATTTATCAAAAAATGAGAGTATTTCTTTTCTATTTTTTATAGTATTTATTTTGTAAAGATTTGCTATTGTTGTACTATGATAATGGGATATGTTTTGGTCTTCATTCCAAAAATTACATTTTCCGTTTCCTGTTACTAATATTTTTTTTCCACATATATTTCTTTTTTCTAATATAACTACTTTGTTATTGTTTCTTGCAGCATATATTGCTGCAATTAAGCCAGACGCTCCGCCACCAATTACTGTTATGATTTGCATAAATACCTCTTTCCAAATTTGCTTTGTGAAATTAATTTTCTTTATATTTTGACTCGTACAAGTCTTTTTCTTCGTTAAGATTTTCTTTTTTACTTTCGAATCTTGGTAATTCTTCTTTACTTGATAATCCAAAGTAATCTAAAAAGTCTCTTGTTGTAGCATATAAAGTTGGTCTTCCTAGGCTGTCACTTTTTCCTACTTCTTTTAGAAAACCTTTGGCCGTTAATCTTCTTACCATTTCTCTACTATTTATTCCTCTGATTTCATCTATTTTTTGAACGGTAATTGGTTCATTATAAGCTACAATTGCTAATGTTTCAAGTGCAGCCTGTGATAACATATTAGTTTCTTTGTTTTCTATTAATTTCTGATAATATTCTTTATGCTCTTTTTTGGTTGTTAATTTAAAGGTATCTGCTAGGAAGCTTATTTTTATGCCATGGTTACTACTTTCATATCTACTTTTTAGTGCTAATAATAATTCTTTTGCTTCTTCATTATTGATTTCTAATATTTCTTCTATCTGATTTAATGTTAGTCCCTCGTCGCCAACTACAAAAAGCAAGCCTTCTAAAATTCCTTCTTTATTCATACTTCACCTCACAGATTATTTCTCCAAATTTACTTTCTTGAGTTATTTTTATTTCATTTTTTTTGGCCATCTCCAAAATTGCTAAAAAAGTAACAACCACATATTCTTTTGTGAGTACATCAAAAAACTCTAAGAAGTTGACTTTTTTTTGTTTGTTTAAAGTATTCCTAATCGATAAAGTTCTCTCTTCTACAGAGATTTCTTTTTTAGTAATTTTAGTATTTAGTGGTTCTTCTTGTTTTTTCCTTTCGAGAAATTTTTGAAAGGCATTCAACAAATCATCAAGAGTCACATTTGTATTTGTGATTACTATTCCATTTTCTTTATATTCTTTCAAGTTTTCTGGAAGCTTCGTATGTATTTCTTTTCTTTCTTTTTCTAATTGTCTAAAATCTTTTGTTAATTCTTTATATTTTTGATATTCCACTAATCTATTTATTAATTTTTCCTTTGGATCTTCTTCTGTTTCCTCTTCTTTTTCTTGTCTTGGAAGTAAAAGCTTTGATTTCATTTCTAACAATTCACTTGCCATTACTAAATAACCACTAGCAATATCTAGATTCATCTCTTCCATTTTTTCTATAAATTCTAAGTATTCTTCGATTATCTTTTCTATTTTTAAATTTAAAAGATCCATTTTATTTTCTTTTATTAGATGAAGAAGTAAATCCAGTGGTCCTTCAAAATCATCTATTTTCAAAGTTATTTCCATAGTACACTTCCTAACTTGTCTATCTATTATAAGAATTTTGAACAAGGTTATTATATCATGTATACTTCAAGATGCAAACGGAGAAAATCGAAACTTTCTTATTCCTCATAACGGTTATGAAACTTTATATAGAAAAAAGTATTATTATCGATTTTCATAACATACCTTTTATTATTTTTATTTTAATTTTGATTTTTATATATATAATATCTAGAATAGTAGCTGGCAAGGTAGTTTTCATCTTTATTATAGTTTTCTACTCCCGAAAATCCGAAAGCAAAGTAATTTATTCTATTATCCGTATTATCAAAATAATAATTAATACAAATGGTATTTCCTTTTAATAAATCCTGATTTAAATATTCCTCTTTTAAGGTCATGTCGGCATTATTGATACACGTGTCTTCTAATGGATAATTATTATATTTTATTGGTAATAATTTCAATTCATTAAAGTTTTCATCGAATAATGTCATGATAGGAATATAGTTAATACTCTTATTATCTTTCGAGATGGTGTTATTTAATTCATATTTTGCTTTAATTAATACTCCGTTATCAACTTCGTATTGCATAAAAGTTGCATTTAAATTTTTGTTCGTCTCATAATAGGTTTCATTGGTGTTATAAACATTATAGTATTTTACACTTAATGTAGATTGATTGCCACTTTCATCTTGGGCTATGAAATTTATATAACTAGAATTGGAGTTATCGTATGATAATGTACAGCCTTTATCATTGTCTATACATTTTATGTCATCAAATGTTACTTCTCCATTTACAAATATTAGAAAATTTTTACTGCAAGATATTTCTGGTGGTGTTCTATCGATGAGACCACTGATTACTTCTACATATTCATTGTTAGGATCTGATGCTATATATCCAGTGATGTTATTAGCCGTAGTAATTTTGTACCAATAAGCTTCTTCATTATCAACATGCTCTATTACTGTATATATTTCATTAGCATAAACATCTCCAATGTCTTCAGAGTAAATTGTTGGTTTTTGTCTAATATTAATTCTTTTTGCTATAATTTTGATTTGAGTTTTTGTCTTATCTATTTCATTACTCTGCTTTTTTTCATTAGAAATAGGCAAAAAGAAAATAGCAATAATTAATATAATTATAGCTATAATGATGTTGTTTATTATCATTTGTTTTTTATTTGTTCTATTTTCTTCCATATATTTATTATATAATAAATATGAAAATATGCAAATATTTACATTAATCTTTTGGGTTAAATGTTAGTGTAAATACAAAAGTAAATATGATAGCGGAAGTGATTCCTGCTGCAGTAAGATCAAACATTCCCATGATTAGACCTATTACACCAAAATCATTTGCTTTTGATAGTGCTCCATGTATTAAAGAGTGTCCAAACGATGTAATTGGTACTAAGGCTCCTCCACCTACGTATTTTATGATTTCATCATAGATGCTAAAGGTATCTAAAAGGGCTCCGATTACTACAAACATACTTGTAATATGACCAGCTGTTAATTTTGTATTATCTAATATGATTTGTCCTATTAAACAGACAAATCCTGCAAATAAAAATGAATTTAAATATGTCATTTTACACTCTCCAAACTTACTGCGTGACTAATTGATAGTATAGGTTGTTTCTGATAAACAAATGTTGGACAGAATAATGCTCCGGTTGCTACTATTAAAACTTTATTTAAAGTTTTCTTTTCTAATAATGGTATGATGTAGGAATAATTTACCAAAGGGCTACATGCTGGTCCGCTTCCACCTGCTAAGACTTCTTCTTGCGTTTCTGTGTTATAAATCATTACGCCACTGTCGTTATAATTAGCAGAAATATCCAATCCGTATTCACTTTTCATATATTCGATTAAGATATCTTTTCCATAGATTCCTAAATCACCAGTGATGATTAAATCATAATAATTGATATCTCTTTTTGTGTCTTTTAAATGGTTATATATCGTATCCGCTGCTGCTACTGCCATGGCTGCTCCCATGTTGTTCGGGTCAGTCTGATCCATATTGCAAACTTTACCAATTGTTGCTGATTCTACTTTTACTTTCGTTTTTGTGGATTGAAGTAAAACGCTTGCTCCACCAGTAGTAGTGAAAGTTGCTGTTTTTGGTTTTGGAGCTCCATATTCTGTAGGATTTCTAAATTGTTTTTCACTAGCCATATTATGTGATGATACGGATACAATAGCATTTTTGATTCTTTTATTATCAATGAAAGTAGATGCAATTAATATTCCTTCTGTGCTTGTAGTACATGCACTATAAATTCCTAAAAAAGGAATTTTAAATTTTTCAACACCATAACATGAGGCTGATATTTGATTTAGAAGATCTCCTGCTATGATTAAATCTATTTCATCTTTTTTCTTTTTTGTTTTATTCAACAAAATATCAATAGATTCTTCTAATAGTTTTGTTTCCGATTTTTCCCATGATTTTTCTCCTGTATATAAATCGTCATAAGTTTTATCAAATTTATTACCAAGTGGTCCTTCTTTTTCATAGGGACCTACTACGGTGGCTGTATTATTTATATATACCTCATTAAACTTAAATGTCATTTTATACACCTCCAAATAATAGGAATCTTATGGTTCCAAAAAACCATGCACTTACTACTCCATAAAGAATGACAGATCCAGCTAATTTGAAAATATTACTGCCAATTCCATAAATTAGCCCTTCCTTTTTGTATTCCATACCAGAACTCATCATCGAATGAGCAAATCCTGTTATGGGAATAATTAGTCCGCACTTTGCAAAATTAACCCATTTGTCAAAGAACCCTAATGCTGTAAATAGTGCTGCTATAAAAATCAAAGTAACAATCATAAATACGGAAGCATCTTGTGTTGATATATCTAGAAAGTAGGAATATACTTGTATTAAAAATTCGGCAATGACACCTACTAATCCTCCCGTTAAAAAGGCTACTATTCCATTTTGAACTCTAGTTTCTTTTGCTTTGTGTTTATCTACTATCTTTTTATAATCTTTTTTTTCCATAATATCACCTATCAGTATTTTGGATTGATTTCTTTTTTTTATACAATATTATGTTAACTTGCATCTTTTTCTTATTCTAAAGATCAATCATGATTTAATTTTAAATGGTAATATTATTGCGTTTTTAGTACGATAAAAACTAGATATTCTTATGATTTCAAAAGTTTTAAAATCTGTTTATCTAGTTTATGAAATTCTTATAAATTTTTCTTTATCCTAAATAGATTTACTCATTACTCGACTTTTGTCTGTAATATTTGTCCTTATTTTGGCTAATATTTTACTTTCTGTTCTAGATACTTGAACCTGTGTCATGCCCAGTTCCTTAGATGTTTCACTTTGACTTTTATCTTGATAATATCGTGAGAGTATTATTCTTCTTTCTTTTGGATCTAACTTTCTTACTTCTTCTCTTACTGTAAGAATATTTTCATCATAGCCTTTTTCAATATATGCTTCGTAATTATATAAGTTAATATCTTTTCCTTCTTCATCAGCATTCAGTTCATAGTCAAGGCTTCTTACTGATAAACTACTATTTATTGCTTCTTCTACTTCACTTACATCTCTGTTTAAAAACAATGCAATTTCTTCAATTGTTGCATCTTTCATGTATTTTTGTGTCAGATATTCTCTAGCTTTATTTATTTCTTTTTTCAAGTTTGATAATTCTTGATTTACTTTTATCAACCTATTTCCTCTTACATATTTTATGATTTCCCCTTCAATATAAAAATGTGCATAACTAGAAAATTTTGCATTTTTATCTTCTTTGTAGTTTTTCATGGCTTTTGACAATCCAACATTTCCAACTTGATATAAATCCTCTAAATCACTTTCATTATAACTATATTTTCGTGCTATCGAATATACTAATTTCTTACATAAAGATGCCATTTCATTATCATTCATATTATCACCCTATATTTTTATCATATTAAATACACTGATTTCATCTTTCATTTCAAATACAGATTTTGATACATCTATAGAATACTTTTTTTGTATTTTGTCATATCCACATATAAAGAATTTACCTCCATTTTTTATAATATTTTGGCTCCATTTTCCTATTATTTTTGTTATATCACTACTTATATAGTAAATATTGTCAAAATTTAGTAATAGATATTTTATTCCTACTTTACTTATTGCACTTTCTAAAGTTTTTTCTATTTCTAATTTCGTTGTTTTGTTTATAACTCCATATAATCTTACAAAAAGTATTCCTTTTTTATAAATTGTGTCAATTTTTAACATGGCTCCTCCTTGATATTTAATATAGATTATTTTTTTTGGCTTTTATACCAATTCGACAAATAATCTTATTTTTTTTAGATATTAAAATTCGACAATATATTTATCGATACTTATATTATTCCTTTTCAGAAAAAAAATTCCTAAAAAAAATGTAGTAATCTCCTTTATAGATTTACTACATTCTTATTGATTTACTTTTACTACGTTTGTTGTATAATTGTTTCCTTGACTATCGGTAATTGTAAATAAACAATAATATTCTTTTGAAACATCTAAATCTTTAAATTCTAAGGTAAACCCTTTATTTATTTCTTCTTCTAATCCAGTTATTTCTGCTGAACTTAACCAGTTTGTTGTATAATTTCCGTTTTCATCGAAGATTTTATATTTATAGGTTAAAAGTTGAATCCATTCCCACTCTTCTAAATCTATGATTACTTTTGGTGATATTCCATTTTCTGTTATTTCAATAGCCCCGGATATTTGTCCGTTTGGGTTTTCTTCTGTTACTACCAACTGTAGATATACTGATACCATTTCAAAATCACTTATAAAATCTTCTTCCCATCTTTGCAAAGTAGCTGGAATAATATATTTGGTATAGTTACTTCCTTTTTCTGATTCTAGTGCTGTTATGTATACTTCGTTTTTATCAGAATCCGTTGCTACTAAAGCTTTTTTGGCAACAGTTGTACTAAGAGTGGTATTATTTAAGGTAACATCGGTTCCTTTAAATCTAGGAATATAGTAATCATCATCTGTCTTTTCAAATATTATATAACTTGCACCACTATAATTTTCTGCTACTTCTTCTGGTATAGAAACTTCTATCAGTCCTTCTTCTTTTACTTGTGGAATGGTATTTTCTAAATTCCAATTGTATAATCTCGTTCCCGTTAATTTTGAAGAAAAATTATCTATAAAATTTGTATACTCAGAGGCAAAATTAAAATATTTGTATAAATAAATAATTTCACTGATTTGATCCTTATTTTCGTATGGGAAATAAATAGAGATTCCATGTGCCCCTACTAAATCCGTTTTTTGGTAAACCACTAAGTCTTCTATTACACTTTTTAGGGAGTTTACTTTTTCGTAATATTTTTTTGGCAACTGCTCTAATAGATCATATAGATCTACCAAATCATAACCTGTAGCAGTTACTTTTCCAAAAGTTTTTGAATTACTTCTACTTCTTGAGATAGAAGAAAAATCAATAATTAAATCTTGATCGAGCTCTTTAAATAAAGAGTTTAGATTTTGCTCTAGAAAATCCATTCTATTTAATTTCAATAAAGATAGTGAAATTCCTTTACCATTTATTCTATTACTGTAATACTCGATGTAGCTATCTACAATATTCTTTCCTATCTCATAAGTTGTTGTTGAAGGTTTAATATTTCCTAGAAAGGAATAATTCCAACCTGATCCTGGCTCTACTTCCTGAGATGCTATCATATAGTCAGCATAATCAGATAGAATGTAGGCAATTTCTGCTGTAGCCATTAAGCAAGCATCAAATCCTATGAATTCTAATTTGTTATTAGCATGAAATGGACTATTTTCTAATGCTGTTTTCAATTCTAAAAGAGTCAATGAGTTGGTTTTATTGTATTCATCGTATCCATAACCATAAATAGGGCCTCCACCGTGATTCCATAGAATTAAACTATAATGTTCTGCTTTGTAATTTTCATACCCATATTCTATGAAAGTTGTCAATGTATCGGCGTTGCCAATGTCCATTATTGGATATTCTTCTACTTTTTCTAATCCACTAGCTGTTACTTTAAATATAGCATTTTCATCACTAGAAATTTCTTCCATATGCCAGGTTTTAGTTCCTCCAGTGTATAAAAGAATATTTATATTTTTAAAATCTGCTTGTGAATTTATCATCTCTTTTATATCATTACTTGCTGCTACATATTTTGATTCCAGATCGGATCCTATCATGTAAATCATAATGGTTCTTTTGCCGGAGTATTTATTAAATATGGTATCTTTATTAATAAATACTATGGTTAATATACTTAATAACAAAACGATTGTTAAAACTGCTAATATGGTTTTTAATTTTTTATTCTTTTTTCTAGAATGATAATTGCTTGTATAGTTTTTATCATATGTAAAATTATTACAGTTATTGTTAGATCCTTTTTGTGATGTGATTATGTTAGTAAAACCATCTGCTTTTTTGAATTCATCTATATTGTTATTTGACAGGGATGCTTTTCTTAAAGGGCTTCCACATTCATTACAAAACTTATCATTTGCTTCTGCTTTCATCCCACAATTAGTACAAAACATGTCCCACCTACTTTACTTATCTATTATTTATAATAGCACAATAATTTTACATTGTATATTAAAAAAAGTATGGATTTTCATACTTTTTTAGAAAAATGAACAATTGATGATATCTTTTAAATTGTTATAAAGATATTTAAAGTAGTTTATTTTTTTTACTGAACTTCCTGCTATTAAGTCATCTGTTTTTATGACTTTATCATTATATAATACTTCTATTTTGCCTACTACATCTCCTTTTTCTATAGGAAGATTTATGTTGTTTACGGTTATTTTTGTATCATAGTTAAGGCTTGCATCTGTTTTTTTATTTAATATAGATATATCATTTTTTGTTATAATTTCTATTTCTTCTTGACTTCCCTTATCTATTTTGACTTTATCCACTACACTTCCTTTCGGTTTGACTAAATCAATTTTATAAGTGTTAAATCCATAATCCAGTAATTCTGTCGTTTCTTCGTTTCGTACCTTACTTACGCTTTCTCCTAATACTATGGCAATTAAACGCATGTCATCTCGTTTAGCAGTTACGGCCATTGTGTATCCTGCATCATCTGTAAATCCAGTTTTTAGTCCATCAGCACCAGAATAGAATCTTACTAATTTGTTTGTGTTAACTACCCAGAATTTATTTGGCGTATCTTTTCTTATATAGTCTTCATATACGGATGAAAATCTTAATATTTCTTCGTGACTTAATAATTCTCTTGCTATTACAGATAGATCATATGCTGTAGATTGATGTCCTTCTTCATCTAATCCAGTACAATTTTTAAATGTTGTATTTTTTAAACCTAATTCTTTTACTTTATCATTCATTAATTTTACAAAAGCAGCTTCTGTTCCTGCTATTCTTTCTGCTAATGCTACAGTTGCATCATTAGCACTTGCCATTGTTAATCCTTTAAATAGATCTTCTACGCTCATTTTTTCTCCTGCGGTAAGCCAAATTTGTGTTCCCCCCATTCCTGCAGCATTGCTGCTTGTAGTTACCATTTCATCCCATTTTAGGTTACCACTTTCTATATTCTCTAATATGATTATTTGAGCAACCATTTTGGTAAGAGAGGCTATTGATACTATTTCATCTTTGTTTTTTTCGTATAAGATTTCTCCAGTAGAGGCTTCTACTAGAATTCCACTTTTAGCATTTTCCAATAATGATGTTTCTTCACTGTCTGTTACTGCCCAGGTACTAATTGGTGTTATACATAAAAGTAAGCTTAATATTATAATAAATTTCTTCATAATTCCTCCTAATTAAAAATATGATAATATTGTTATAACAATAACTATAATTATGATATAATTATTATGTAAGGAGTGCTTGTATGAATAAAGATTTGAATAATTTAAAAAATAAGAATTATCACAACAAAAAACAGAATATAATACCTATGATTGTTATTTTTGCTCTTCTTGTTTGTTCTATTGCTTTTTTATTTTTCTTTATTTCTTCTTTACATGATGATAAAAAAGGGGGAGTAGAAAATAATTCAAGTAATGAAACAGAAGAGAACAATAACCAACTTACCGAATTAGAAAAAAAATTAGAGGAATTAGATAATATAGATAAAAAAATTTCTTTTTTCAAAGATGATTATATCGATAGATATATTGCTTATAAGAACAGTCATCCTGATTTAAGTATAGAAAAAGTGATTGTTTATGTTAATATTGGTTTAGATCAAGATTTTTATTCCAGTATTTCTCCTAGTCCAAATCAAGATACGCATACTGTTCTTACGAATAAGTTTTATTCACTAGCAGAAGATTATGTTCCTAAAAATTTAGAGACCATCGATACTAGTTTTGCCTCTGGCAATAAACTAATGGAAAAAGATGCTAAAATTGCATTTGAACAAATGGCTAAAGATGCCCAAAGTGAAGGGTATCATATTAGAGCTGTTTCAACGTATAGAAGTTATGATTACCAAAGCAGGCTTTATTCTAATTATGCCAAAGCTGATGGTACAGACAAAGCTGATACCTATTCTGCTAGAGCTGGGTCATCTGAACATCAAACAGGGCTTGCTGTGGATGTTGATAATGTTACTCTTTCTTACACTAGCTTTGGAAATACAAAAGAGTTTGAATGGATGCAAGAAAATGCTTATAAATATGGTTTTATCTTGAGATATACGAAAGAGTTTGAATTTATCACTGGTTATCAAGAAGAACCTTGGCATTATAGGTATGTTGGTGTGGATATTGCTAGTTATATTCAAAATAATCCTATGACCTACGAAGAATATTTTGTGAGATTTTTAGATAAATAAAAACTACCGTTTGTGACAATCTCGGTAGTTTTTTGCTAGTAATTTTTTGTATTTTCTTTGTAGTTTTTCTATTTGTATCTGCTGTTTGCAATAATTGTTGTTAGCCTTCTTATAATTTTTATCTCTTCAACTTAAATGGTATTATTGTATATTTTGAATCATGATATTATAAAAAAATTATTGCTTTTATGAAGACATGAGTTACTTTCTTTGTTTTATTTACTGATTCATAAAAATACTAATATTATTTTAATCGATAATATTCCATAACTAAAAAATCACTTAAATCTTTTAATATGTTTGTTTCAATTATCTTTCTAGATAGTAATTCTTCATATGTTGGATTATCTTTAGTAAATAATTCATTTTTACTTACATCATCATAGATAAGAACCATTTTTTTAAATCTTTCACTTACTTCCTCATCATCACTAATTTTAAAATTTGATAAGTTTTTTAACAGTGACATTTCTTGGTCACGAGACATGTCATCTGTTAATATTTTTAGTTCTTTTTCTGTAATATTATCTTTATTCCTATAATTTAAAATTGCATTTGAGTTTGTGTAAAAGTCTTTGTTTTGGGTTAGTTCATAATAACTCATTCTAATCCTTGCTACTAAAGCATTTAGCATATCTTTATATTCTGTATCTTCAATACTAAAATCCGATAAGACATACCAAAGAAACTCATCATTACTTTCCGTTATCTCATTCATATTATTTTCGATATTTTCTAAATTACTATCATAGATATACCATAACCCATTTGAAGAACTGATATTATATGTTTTCTCTTTAAATGAGAAAATCAAACAAACAACTAAAATTAAAAGTATTGTAATGATTAAATACATTTTTTTCATAAAATCACACTCCCTATTGATACAAAATTGTTTTACAAGTTTACCTTTTCAAAAGAGACTATAGCAACACTCTATTTTCTAATATAACTTTATCATAAAATAGATACTATTTCAATATAGTTGTTGTAGTCATCCATGCTTCGTGTTTATTCTAAAATTTTAGCAAATTTTTACCTTAATGCTTACTATTTTCGTATTAAAAAACTACCATTTGGTAGTTCAATTTTACATCATTGTATTGAAAATGCCTTTATAATATCAAAATCATCTTTTACTTTGTTGTAATAAAGAGTACATAAAATATCTCCTAATTCAACAGAATCTCCTACTTGTTTATTCAAGAAAACTCCTACAGCGGGATCAATTACATCATCTTTAGATAATCTTCCACTACCTAACTTACAAGATACTTCTCCTATTTTATAGGCATCAATATCTGTAAGAATTCCTTTTTTATCAGATTTTATCTCTAATTTATTATTACTTATTTCCATTTCTTCAATGTTACCTTTTTGATACACTATGAATTCCATAAACTTGTTGTAAGCTTTTTTGGATTCTATTGCTTCTATTACTTGTTCTCTTGCATCAATTATGGATATTTCTTTTGCCATACTAACCATGTTACTTGCTATGTCAATGCATAAGTCATATAAGTTATTTTTTATCCTTCCGCTTAATACTTCTGCTGCTTCTGCTACTTCTAGTGCATTACCAACACATATTCCCAAAGGAATATCCATATTAGAAATTATACATCTTACTTCTTTATTGTATTTATTTCCAATTCTAATCATTAAATCTTTTAATATTTTGGCTTCTGTATCATTTTTGATTAAAGCTCCTTTTCCAGATTTTATGTCAATTAGTATTTTATCGGCACCGCTTGCTATTTTTTTACTCATTATACTTACGGCAATTAAGGGAATAGATTCCACTGTAGCAGTAACATCTCTTAGAGCATAAATCTCCTTGTCTAAAGGGACCAATGCTTCTGTTTGACTGCAGATAACCATTCCAATGCTATCTAATTCTTTTAAGAATTCTTCCTTTGTTAAGTTGACCTTTAGTCCCGGAATACTTTCTAATTTGTCAATAGTACCACCAGTATATCCTAATCCTCTACCACTCATTTTCGGTACTTTGATTCCTAGTGAAGCAACAATTGGAGCAATGACTAAAGTTGTTTTATCACCTACTCCACCAGTCGAATGTTTGTCTACTTTAACTCCTGGAATCATTGATAAATCAATTGTATTTCCACTTCTTATAAATATATCAGTTAAAGAAAAAACTTCTTCGTCACTTAAACCATTGATACATATTGCCATGAGTAAAGCTGACATTTGATAGTCTTTCACTGTTTTATTCATATAACCATTAAATGCATATTCTAGTTCTTCTTTTGTTAATTCTAAATTATTACGTTTTTTGTTTATAATATCAACAATATTCATATAGCCTCCTATATTAAGGTAATTATAGCATATAATGTTGTATTACGAAAGTATATAATTTAAAACTATGAATATTATTGTTAAGTAGTCAATAGAATTCTTTGGTTATGTAATAAAAAATAATTTCTGCATAATACAGAAATTATTTTTTATATTCCTTACTTCGTCTTTTTATTTAGTAATTATTAGTTTATATTGTTTATCTTACTTTTTTATCAATAAGTTCTAACATTCTTCTAGGATTGTCAATTAGTTTGATATAAATGTCAGTATGTTTTCTCAACTCTTTAATTAATTCTATTTCTTCATATGACATCTTTATTCCATAAGACTCATTTTCTTCACTTACTACATAAGTATCATTTCCTATAAGGTAATCTAAATCTACTTTGAATAAATTTGATATATCTATTAAAGTTTCCAGTGATGGTATTCTAGTTCCTTTTTCATAACAACAAATACTTACTTTGGTAACATTTATCGTGTCACCTAATTCTTGTTGAGTCATATTTGACTTTTTCCTTAATTCCTTTAGTCTTCTCCCAAACAAAAACATTACATCACCACTTTCAGGATATTTACATTATATTTAATCGAGAAGTTGTTTTGTTTGAAGTTAACTAAATAGAAACTTTTTTATTTTGTTATTTTTTGTCCTTATTATCCGTCGATAAAAAAGTAACTTTTTCTGCTATTACTTCAACATAATATTTTTTACTTTCGTCTTCTTTTTCTACTACTCTACTTTGAATTCTACCTTTTACTCCTACGATGCTTCCCTTTTTGCAGTATTCTACAGTAGATTTTGCTACAGAATCCCATAATACACAATTAATAAAATCCGTTTCATATTCTCCGTTCATATTTTTGAAGCTTCTTGGTACGGCCAGAGTAATATTAGAGAGTTTTTTGTTATTTTCTGTTTCTATTAACTCTGGATCTTTTACTAATCTTCCTACTAAGACTATTTGGTTTAAAATATTCTTCCCTCCTTTCGTTATAGTACTCTATCATCTTTTTTTTATTCGTTCAAATGATTATTTTTTTAATTTCTTCTTAAAAAAAAGAAAAAAAACAACTTTTCTTTTAATGAAAACTTTGTTTTTTTTCTAATTCATTCATGTAATATTATAAATTAGATATTTTATTTTTTTTGACAATTGATTTTATCTCATGTTTAAAAGTTTAA
Organism: uncultured bacterium; assembly: GCA_949293285.1. Taxonomy (GTDB): domain Bacteria; phylum Bacillota_I; class Bacilli_A; order RF39; family UBA660; genus RUG13868. The sequence goes on along the minus strand of CASFCU010000055.1, from coordinate 15,201 downwards.
TTTTTTAATACTTTTCCAATTCAATTATTTTTTTTGCCGATTGCATAGGTAATAAAGCACATCTTTTTCTACTAGGTTGTTTGTAAACTTCATTATATACATTTAATTCTCCTAGAAGTTCTTCATCATACGGAAGTTCATTAATCATTCGTTCGAAATTATCAATGATCAGTTTTGCACTTTCTAAAGTTTTCCCTTTTAGTTCTTTTGTCATTATGGATGCTGATGATATACAGATTGCACAAGCTTCTCCATCAAATTTAATATCTTCTATTACTCCGTTTTTTATTTTTGCGGCAATGTCAATGTTATCCACACATGATTCGTTTTTGGAATTAACTTTAACATAGCTATTATCAGCCGGTATTCCTTTATTGGCTGGTTTTTGATAATTCTCTAACATGGTGTCTCTTTTCAATTTGCTGTCCATAATATCCTCCTTTTATTGTTTCTATTATACTAAATTATCTAGTATTTTATCTTGATCTTTAAGTACTTCTATTAATTTATCTATTTCTTCTTTAGTATTATAAAAATATAGGCTTATTCTGCAAGTACTGCCAACTTTTATTAGTTCTTGAAGCATCTTGGCACAGTGATTTCCTGCTCTTATGCATATTTTAAATTGGTTTAAATAAATTGCAACATCCTGACTAAAGTATTTTTTTAAATTAAATAACAAGATTCCAGAGCTTGTATTTTTGTTATATATTGTTATGTCTTCTATTTCGTTTAATCTTTTTATTAGATATTTTTTCAAATCCAGTTCATATTCATGTATTTTATCCATGCCTATTTCTAATAAATAATCGACTGCTGCACCCATTCCAATGACACCAGCAATATTCCTAGTTCCTGCTTCTAGTCTTTCTGGAAGACTTTTGAGTGTATACTCTCCGCTACTAGAAAAGGAAACATTCATTCCTCCTCCGTATTCTAGAGGTATTAATTTTTCTAATAAATCTTTTTTCCCATATAGGACACCTACTCCAGTTGGACCTAACATTTTATGAGCAGAAAATCCCATGAAACTAACGTTATATTTTTGAACATCTATTTTTAAGTGCCCTATACTCTGTGTTGCATCAAGAACAAATAGAATATTCTTTTCTTGGCATAGATTTCCTATCTTTTCTATGGGTCTGACATCTCCAATTGCATTTGTTATATGAGAAAGGGAAATTACTTTTGTCTTCGGAGATATACATTTTTTAACATTTTCTACAGTTACCTCATAGTTATCAGTAAGTTCTATATATTTTATTGTAAATCCAACTTTTTTTGATAATGTTATCCATGGTAAAATATTCGATGCGTGTTCGCTTTTTGTTAATAATACTTCGTCACCTTTTTTTAAGTAAATACTCATAAAGCCAAAAATAATCATATTAAATGATTCCGTTGATCCTTTGGTAAAAACAATTTCTTCTAAAGATGTAGCATTGATAAATTTTTTTACTTTATTTCTTACATTTTCATACTCTGTATCTACCAGTAGACTGTTATCATAGTCTCCTCTATGAGCATTTGCAGTGTACTTTGTGTAATAATCTATTATTTTATTTACTACCTTATTTGGTTTCATTGTGGTAGCAGCATTATCAAAATAAATAATATTACTTTTTAGTATTTCAAAATCTTCTCTATTCAAAATATCACCTCCTATATTTAATATTTTATATACCACTTAGTTGTTATTTATAGAATTTATAAATATCAATTGCTAACTATCCATTTATACTATTATCTAATAATAATTTATTCATAAATTGAATCATTACTTATATTAAATGTATCAGAATATTATCTTTTTTAGCATCTATTTAGCAACAAATAGTTTGATGTCGTAGTCGTATTATATTTACTATTATATCATGTATCATTTTAAACATAAAGATAATTAATTTATAAAAATTGAATCTTTAAATTCATTTTCTGTATAAATAATGGCAGAGTTATCCAATATAATAATGATATTGCTGAATTCACCCCGAAAATGCTTTATGCATTTTCTTTTTTTTGTTACAATTATCTTGAAAGGATGATGATTATGGATTGTGTTTTTTGCAAGATTATAAGTGGAGATATTCCTAGTTTTACGGTATATGAGGATGAGCTAGTTTATGTTTTTCTAGATATTAATCCATCTACAAATGGAGAATGTCTTGTAGTTCCTAAAGCACATTATGCTAATATTTTAGATATTCCTACTGAGGTTATTGCTCATATACATGAAGTTAGTAAAAAAGTGTATGACATTTTAAAAAATACTCTTTCCATAGATGGACTTACTCTAATTCAAAATAACTTTTATGGGCAAGAGATTAAACATTATCATTTACATCTTACTCCAAGGTATAAAAATGATTCATTAGAACAATGCTTTAATAAAGATATCCTAATCGATGTAGAAGATATATATCAAAAAATAAAAAGTGCAATAGAGTAATCTATTTAGCACTTTTTATTATAAATGAATCACTTTTTTCTTTACTTCTTCTTTAGGGGGGGATAAATGATTTTCTGCTATTTCCACTATTGTTTTCACTATTTCTAATGATGTTTCATCTTTCATTCTGATTAAAAGAGGAGTTAACTGTATATTATGATTTTTCCCTTGAACTAAACAAGATGCTAAAAGGCACGTAGAACAATAAGGAATAGTCTTTTTTCATACTCCGGTAGTTTTTTATGCGTACTTCATAAACAAGAAATATCGAGTTATGAATCATTTTAAAGAGTGTTTCAATAAAGCATATTTTTCAGCAAATAACTCTTTATCAGAAAGAACTTTTGCTATCATCGTATCTTCTTTTAATGTGGTTCAAAAATGATTACTACTAGTTGTCTTACATAAAAAGTAGTCTAAGACTTTATTTCTTGCTTGTTCTGTTAAACAGGTATTGTCTTTTAGGTACTCTAACATTAATTCTAAATAGATACAATCTCTTTCCACTTCTAGAGCATATTCTATTGTTTCGACCTTATTTTCTATTTTTTCAATGGTTGTTTTTTCCTAGGTAATAAGCACATCAGAGAATTGTTTTTGTTTCTTTATCATATTTCTTATCTAAAACGCTCAGATTATGACAATTCATAGAAAAACTGGCAACATCAAGTTCATTTATTATTCTTGCGGGATTTTCTAATGTTTTTTTAATTCTGCCATCAATTCGGATAACTCGTGCCTTTCTTTAACATTATGATTCTATAAAGAGTCTGCTCTTTTTTTATACTTTCTAAGGACAGATGTATTTTTCTTCCGACTCTTTTATTGTCACATTTTCCTTTGCATTCCAACTACCGTCCATTGTAATCAAGATGCCAAAAAAAAGCAAGTTTTACAACTTACTTTCACATGAATTTTTAGTATGAGAAAAATCCACCAATTATGATTGCTAGCAATACGTATATTACAATTACAATTACATAATTATTATTTTTTGGACAGTTGTTTTCAACAGTTTGCAAGCTAATTCACCTCCTTAATTATATGCAGGCACCTAGAATTATTACTAGTAAGATAAACAATACTAAAACTATAGCAGATGATGAAACGTAATTACCCATAATTTAGCCCTCCTTTTTTTATTACTCACATTATTTTATGGAATAGTTTGAAAAAGGTTCGGGACTAAGATGAAATTTATGTAAAATAATTGTTAATTTATTCAATTTTTGTTATTATATTAGTATACTTTATGAAAGGAGAGAATTATGAAAAAATTAATTGTAAGTATGTTAGTAATGTTACTTTTGATAACAAGTTGTGGTAAGGTACCTGTGTTATCAAATGGTGAAGAAGCAGTAATAACTCTTGATGATGGTGCAATATCTGTAGATGACTTATATCAAGAAATGAAAAACAAATATGCTTTAAGCGTGCTAATAGATATGATGGACGAAAAAATATTAAATGAAAAGTATCCTGAAACAGAAGAAGAGGTAAGTTATATTGACGGAATGGTTGATCAAGTACAAATGTATTATGATTATTACTACAATACGCAATATTCTTCATTTGAAATGTTTGTTCAATCACAATATGGTGTTAGTTCTACAGAAGAATTGAGGGAAATTTTTGCTCTAGATTACAAAAGGAATCAAGCAATAGAAGATTATGCTAAATCCATTGTTTCAGAAAGTGAGATAAATAAGTATTATGAAGATGAAACCGTTGGTAATATAGAAGCCAGTCATATCCTAATTACTGTTGATTACGAAGATGGAGCTACGGAGGAAGAAAAGACCCAAGCAGATGAAAAAGCAAAGGAAACCGCCAAGGAAATCATTGCTAAGTTAAATAATGGAGAAGATTTTGCTACTTTAGCTAAAGAATATTCTAAGGATGGTAGTGCTTCAAATGGTGGCGCTTTAGGTGAATTTAACCGTGATGATGTAGTTGATGAATTTTTTGAAGCTGCACTTGCTTTGAATGTTGGAGAATATTCTAAAGAACCAGTAAAATCTGAATTCGGTTATCATATTATTCTAAAGACTAATCAAAAAGAAAAGCCTACTCTTGAGTCAGTAAAAGATGAAATCATAGAAATACTTGCTGAAGAAAAATTGAATGATGATGATACTTTAAGTTATAAAGCTTTGATAGAATTAAGAAAAGATAATGGACTAACTATTGAAGATAAAGATTTAGAAAAGCAATATGAGAACTACGTATATAATGTAACAAATTAAATGGATTTATGCTATTGACAAATGATTGTTAATAGCTTTTATTTTGCTAACTATATAGCTTTATTACTTAAATAAATAAAACTTGCAATTATAGTTGCAAGTTTTATATTTGAGAGTGTTAATCCATATTATAATTTTTAAATCCCAAAGTGGACATTTTTTGTTTCATTTTGTATTCTAATTCACTTCCGGAGTACTTTTTAGATAATTTCTTGTATATTTTTTCATATTCTTTTTTTGCTATGTCAGGGTTATCATTCAGAGACATTTGATTGATTTTGCTAATTATTAATGATTTTTCATATCCTAAATTGATTAAAACGTTAATTATTTTATTTTTTAATAAATAGGCACTTTTATTTCTGTTCGTACTCACTATTTTTTTAGATATTTTTTCTATCTTTTCTAATTGTTGCTTTTTATCGTATATTAGTATTTCATCAGTAGCTATTTCTTCTTTAATTCCTTTTACAATTAATTCTCTTAATATTTTATTTGGTCCATCATTCGTAAAGTTAATTTTATCATTTATAAAGGATTTTGCATATACTCTTTCATCAATGTAATTTGATTTTTCTAGCATAGTTATCGTATGATCTATAATTGTTTTATCTACTTTTTTATTTTCTAAGTATTCTCTTATTTCTTTTGCTGTTCTCATTTTTTTAGATATATATTTGATTGCTAGATCATAGGAAATATAAGTTAGGTTTTCCTCTTCGATTTTCTCTTTGTCTTCCTGTGTTATATTCTTCTTTAATAGTAAATCATATTTTAATATAATGTCTTCATGTGCCAAGATACTGTTTCCATCTTCTAATTGTATTTTATACATTCCATTTTTTTGCTTTGAGAATTTATTAATTAACATATTATCACCTAGAGAAATTATATATCAAAAGAATACTATAATGCAAAGTAAAAATTGTTTTAACGTGGTAAGTAAAAAAAAATATATAAATTCATTTTCATTCTTAGCATAAGTAGAATGTATTCATTTATATATAACTTTTTTATTATCATTTGTTTATTTTCTTATTTTTATATAACCTTCTGCTATTTCTTCTAATGCTCTACCGATATTTTTCCTTGATACGTATTTATTTATCGGCATTTGTAAATGACCAGTAGCAGTTATTTCTTTGCTTCTTCTGGCAGAAATATGTACTAATTGATACTTAGAATCTACAATGTTTAAAAGTTTATCAATTGATGGATATATCATTCTTTCACCGTCCCTATTTTAAGAATATCTTAATGGATTTCAAAATTCAATAGTTTATACAAAACTTTACAAAAATAGTATGTCAATTTTTTATCTATTTTATATTATGATTTTTTTCTAATCATCATTATCTCTTTTAAAAAGAGGTTCATCATAAAAAACGACAGGATTTTGTCGTTTTTTATTTGTTTTTTTATTCTACTACTATCCAAGCATTTGGCACAGGTCTTGTTTTTGCTTGAAAATTTCCATTTCTTGGATTGGAAATAATTTGCCCATTTAAAGACATTGCTGAAGAGGTTCCACCATCTAAATTGGCCGCATTAATTGCACCATAATCTAGCATTATTTGTGTTAAATCATTCATATCTGCTCCAATACTTCCTGTTTGTCTTCCATCAATTACTAATAATAGAACAATTCCATCTGCTCTTTGTCCGATGGCAGTTCTTGGTGCATCTCCCCAACCACCATTACCTTTTACAAAGGATGCCTTTCCATTTACTATTAGGAATGGTCCGAAATCTACTGCATCTCTTATTCCACTATTTAATGCTTCTTGGGCTGACATTCTAGAAAGTATTAGTTTATTTTCTTGATTAAATCCAATGATTCCTCCACTGCTGTTAGCTCTTGAATTATTGGCTATTAACTTTCCATCTGATATGACAACACCATGTGGTACTCCGCCTAGTGAATTCCAATCAGGATCGTAAAATCCTCCGGCATTGGTGGCAATTACAGCATTATATCTACTTGATATTTCTGTGATAAATTGCCCATATGAGTTCGAAAGTGTATTTCCGATACCTTTCGATACTCCCAGTTTTACTTTTGATGGATCATATATTACTGCTAGTTTCCCTTTCAATCCATCACGTGATATATCAATAATTTTGTATAAATCATTTCCTTCTTCTTTGGTTAAAACATCTCTTTCATATTCTGTTTTATATGTTATTTGATTAAAATCAGGCTCCGTAAAGTTTATTAAGTCTGGGTTCGTATCTTCTCCTGATTCTACTACAGTGTTATTGGCAAGTACACTGTTTACTGCATAATCATCATAAAACCAGGTAGCAAAATATTGATGATTCATTGTTGTCATGGCTGTTGTAATTAGCCAATCTTTAAATTTGCTTCCCGGAAAATATAGTATCGTAACAATAGAGTATCCTCCTACTACATAAGCTATGGCAAGTGCAGTAAGTGCTATTCGAACGCTTTTCTTTAATTTTCTTCTTATCACATCGGTTCCTTTTTTATAAAAAATAATACCGGTTATTAGTAATACTAGAGAAAAACATGCTAATATTAACACTATTACTGATAACGTGTCATTTATTAAATTGTTACTGTTTAGTGATACAATATAAAAACTAGAAAGAAGTGGAAAAAAGATTATTCCTAATATTATAAATATTCTCCCCAATTTCTTCTTGGGTATTTCATAATTTTCCATCATTATTCCTCCTAATCACTTGTCCTTCCTAAATAAGTTCCATCAGAATTTACATCGATATACTCTTTATAGTAAATCGGTACAAATCTTTCTATTTCCTTATATTTTTCATCATCCTCTAAATCTTCGTTTTCTTCAATAATCCAATGGTTATATTCATCGATTTTGCTATTGAAAAATTCAATATCTCCAACAAAACTATTTACTGTTCTTTCATAATTTATGATATAAGCATTACATTTATTATTAGCATCATGGTTACTGTAAGTCTCCTTAATACAATTTGCATTTAGATAACTAGCTGTATCTTCTACTTCTTTTACCAACGTTTCATAAAGTTTTAACTCTTCTATTATTTTCTCATAGTTTTCTTCCATTCCAGTGTAATAAGAAGTGTATTCTGAAATCTCTATATTTATGGAATCTCTTTTTCTACTTAATTCTTCTGTTTTTGCTCGAAATGTTTCATAGACATCGATTATCTCGTCTGCAATAATGGCCTCTTCTTCTATTTTTTGTTGTTTGTTTTCTTTATAAACTTTAGAAAGCGTAAAAATTATTCCACTTGATATAAATGTAATTCCTAATAGAAAACTAAATAATTTTAGATATTCTTTTTTCATCAAATCACCTACCTTAGTAATATAACATTTATTGACATTTTTTTCAATATTATTGTTTATAATATAGGTATAATTCTACTATTCATACTTGTTACTATTCCCATATATTTTTCATAGTGGGTTTGGTAGTTGCTTAGTAGATCGTTATTTAACATTTTATAAGGATATAATCTATAGGAATGCCTATACGAAGTTATTTCTGAATATGTGTAAACTAGCTGAGCCGTTGGATTTTCTAGTGTTATTACAGAAACACCATCCTTAGTTACTTTTTTTACAGTTATTCCGGCCATTAATCCAGTTAGTTTGTTTACTCCATATTGAGAAGATATGAAATTCCCAAGTGAATATATTACCATAGTATCTCCTATAAAATCAATAGGTTGTACAACGTGTGGATGATGACCTATTATTATATCTACTCCTAAACTAGCAAGGTATTCTGCAATTTTTATTTGATTTTGATTTGGTGTGTGCGTGTATTCTTCACCCCAATGCATGGATACTAATAATAAATCTACCTGTTCTCTTAATCTTTCGATGTCTTCTTTTACAGTTTGTTCGTTATAAACAGAAATTAAGTATGTTCCATCTTTTGGAACGGGAATTCCATTTGTGGTTGTTGTGTAGGATAAAAGTGCATAGGTAATCCCGTTTTTTTCTTTTATTTTCGGTGTTATTCTATCTTCTTCACTGTAATATGAGCCTGCTGTAAGTACCGATTCTTTTGTTTTCCAATAATCTAAAGACGAATAGATGGCTTTTTTCCCTCTATCTAAAGTGTGATTATTAGCAAGAGATACTAGATTAAATCCCATATTTATAAAAGCATCCCCCACTTCTTGTGGTGAATTGAAAGCAGGATAACTGGATAAACCTAGTTCTGTTCCTCCTAATATCGACTCTTGATTGTAGAAAGCAAGGTCATATTTTTCTATGATTGGCTTTACTAAATCGACCATTTTATTAAAATCATAACCGTTTTCCGTTTTTGCATCACTGTATACTGCTCCATGTATTAAACAATCTCCTACCATGATTAAAGATAAACTACTTTCTGTTATTACGGAATCATTTCCTTTATCATTTTCTTTTAAATTTTCGTCTTGCTCTAGTAGAAAATTTGAAAAATTAAGAAACATGAAAAGAGAAATTATTACTATTAGAAATAATAATGGCCCTATTTTTATTTTTTTTCTTTTTACTATTTTTTTTGTATTTACTTTTTTCATCTACAACACCACTCTTACTTAAATATCACAATATTGCTAAATACTAGTTTTCTACTTACTTGATAAGTGCTATTAATACTTTACACAAAACATATAACTAAATACTATAAAATGAACGAATTTTTTTGTTTGATATGCTTATGATTAAAAATGATGTCAATTATCTATTTTCATTTTTTCATAAAATAATTCTTCTATAAATGGTGATCTTTTTTCTTTCGATTTTGGTGCTAATATATAAACATCATTTTTAGTTCTCGTTAATGCTACATAAAATATCCTTCTTTCTTCGGCATGGGGATACGTTTCTTTTACCATTTTGGGTTTAAATAGTTCTTTTAACCATATTTCGTTGTCGTGTGAGCAGGGAAAATCCGTGTTAGTTACATTCATGAGTATGACGTAGTCACTTCCCAATCCTTTGGCACTATGGACACTCATGGCATCGATAAAGGCATTTGGGCACATACTACAAATTATTCTGGTACCAATTCCTTTTTTGAAAAAAGAAGATTCTAACATCATTTCAATGTGTCTATTTTTCCTTGATAATATTAAAATGCTGTTTTTTTGGTTTTCATTATAAATTTTCATTATTATTTTTGATATTAATTCGTATTGGTTATCATCATCATATAAACATACTTTTATTGGATTTTCTCTTTTTTTTAAGGAAATTAAATTTTTCTTGATTTGAAGGGGGTTCTTCATGATAAACATGCCCGCTTGCTCTATTAGTTGTTGACTATTTCGATAGGTACTGTTTATAAATAATCTCTTAGCCCCAGGAAATAGTTTTGCATACTGATAAAATAAATCTATTCTAGATCCTGCAAAGGAAAAAATAGTCTGCCAATCATCACCAACAGATACTACCTTTGAATTTGTTATTAGTGATAAGTTTTTAGCAAATTTATAACGCTCTATAGATATGTCTTGGTACTCATCTATTACAATATATTGATAGTCTAGAATATTTTTTTCTTTGGCAAGAGATGTAATATATTTGTTGGCGTAGTAAATCATATCAGAAAAATCAATTTTTCCTCTAGGAATTAAATTATTCTCATAAAATTTATATACTTCTAGAAATAGATTTGCTTCCATTAACATTTCTTTTCTAAGACTTACTGGTATTTTTTCGTTTATTATGTAATTTTTTAATTTCTCTATGAATAACTCACGATCAGGGCTTTCTTTTATTTCTTGAATAATGTCTAACATGAAATCGACAAATCTAAAAAATTCTGCTTGCATATTATTATCTAATATTTGTTCATAGATTTCTTTTAAGCTTCTTTTTTGAAATTTAACGTGAAACTTTTCTAATTGATTTTTTAATTCTTCTAGATAGGGAATTTCTTTATTTCCAGAATTATATTTATAATCTAATTCTATATAATAGTTTTTGTGTGAATCATGAAAGGCTCTTTTTTTCTTTCGTAATTCTTCGTATTTTTTCTTGTTTTTTTCACTTAAAGTACCATCTTCATAATAACCAGATAGGCCATAATACTCAATGTAAATGGGAATTCCATTTATTTCTATCGTAAAATCTGGTAAATAAACCCTTTCTGCATCCACTTTTTCAGGATAGGGCTCTTCGTATTTATATTCTATACCATTTAAAAATAAAAAATTAGCAATATTTGCTTCTGCTTCTGAACGAACGTGCTCATTTTTTAAGGTTTTTGGAGTGTCCATTTTTAAATATGTTTCCATTCTCTGTTTTATGATTTCTTTTAAGTGGTCTTTATTTTCTTGATATTTTCTTCTTTTATAATCATTAAAGTATTCTTGGAAAGTGCTAAATTTCTCATAATTTTCAGTAAAGCCTTTGGAAAACATTCTGCTTCCTTTTATATTGTACTTATTAAATCTTATTACATATTGTGTTAGTAAGTCTTTATTGTTGAATAAAATATTTTTGACATAATTTTCTATAATTTCTCTTTGCTCTTTTTCTGTAACTGGTTTTAATGGTTGTTTAAAACTTTTTCTTATTAATTTTATTCCCAATGAATGAAAAGTCATTATATCTACAGGTAAGTTAAATTGATATTTTATTTTGTCTTCAAGTTCTTCTGTAGCTTTGTTTGTATAGGATATCACAGCAATAGAGGATGGTGGTATATTCTTTTTTTCAATCAAGTATTTTACTTTTGCTGCCATTGTAGTGGTTTTCCCTGCACCTGCTCCGGCAATGATTAAGGAATAATCCTCTTCATTTAGTATTGCTTTTCTTTGCTCTTCGTCTAATTTTACATTATCATCGATATGGTAAAACATATTGTCAAAGTACTCTTTATACTCTACTAATTTTTTTTCAATATATTTTTGATTTGAAGCGTCAATGTATCTATATCCATTACTTATGATATCATCTAGTCTCGGTTTATACTCTGGTGAAGAATGATTTTCAAAGATATTTTTATATTTTTTTAAAAAATTATTGTAACTTTTAAATGTTACGTAATGGTTAGAAGTTAACATTTGTTGGAATTCTTTTATTAAATCACTAAAATCTAAATTATTCATACTAACAACCTCTAGATTACTACTTATTATTAGTATATCATGAATTCAACTAACTTTAAATTAATTTTTATTTCATATTAGGGCAACCGCATAAAAAATGTCAATAGTATTATGAATATAACAAAAAGTAAGTTAAAATTATAATAGGATGTGATAATAATGAACAGTCTTATTATGTTTTTTAATGAATTAACTGATACTAGAGATAACAGAGGATTAAAGCACGAATTAACTGACTGTATTGTAATGTCTATTTATGGTATTCTAGCAGGTCATTATGATGCAGAAAATATTGCATATTTTTTAAAACTTAATGAAGAATACTTCACAAACGAATTGGGATTAGAATATGGCACACCATCTCCTGATACACTATTAAGAATTTATTCATTAATAAATCCAGAAGAATTTATGAATATTTTTGTTTCTTGGGTAAAAAGTATTATTGAAGAAAAGAATAAACTTTTGAAAAACAAATATAAACTTATTCCTATTGACGGCAAAGCTATCAAAAGTGCTACTGACAAAATCAACGGTGGTAATATTCCTTATGTTGTTTCTGCCTTCTTATCTGACTTAGGAATCTCAATAGGTCAAGTAAAAGTTGACGATAAATCTAATGAAATTACTGCCATACCTGATTTGCTAGATTTAATTGATATTACTAATTCCATTGTTACTATAGACGCAATGGGATGCCAAAAAGATATCACTCAAAAAATTATTGATAAAGAAGGACATTATTGCTTAGCCGTTAAAAACAATCAAAAACTTTTATATTCTGAATTAAAAGAATATTTTGATTTTGCATTAAAAAATAAAGAAGAACTAAAAGATATTTATCAACATGTTGAACTAAGCAAAGATCACGGGCGAATAGAAAGAAGAGAACATTTTATAACATATAACGTTGATTTTATTTATGGTAAAGAGAATTGGAAAAATTTAAATTTAATAGGTATGACACGAAATTATAGAGAAATAAATGGTGAGGTTTCTATACAAGAAAAGTTTTATATTTCTGATTTGAAATTGTCTGCAAAAGAGTTTGCAAATTATACAAGAGGTCATTGGTCTATAGAAAATAATTTACATTGGATTTTAGACGTGCACTTTAGAGAAGACTGGAGTTTATGTAAGGAAGAAAATGCTTTAAAGAACCTAGCTCTTATAAGAAAAATTTGCTATAACTTAACTAAGCTTGATCCAATTAATACTAAATTAAGTTTTAAGAAAAAACTAACATTATATAATCACGATTTAGACAATATAAAAAGATTAGTATTCAATGTTATTCCCACTGAATATTAATCTTCTGGTTTTTATGCGGTTGCCCTAATTTCATATAAAAACCTATAAAGAAATATCTACTTTATAGGTTATATTTTCTATATTTATTTTACTTCTGTTTTCCACAATCCGTGTTTATTACAATAACTGTATATTGTTAATCCTTCTTCATAGGGCAATTCCATTGTAGGAATATCCAAAGGATTAAAAATTTGTTCTTTGAATCCTTTTTTTCCAACAACTAAAATCCATTCTATGTAATGTTCCTGTTCCATCACATGATTTACGGTTATTTTCAACGTGTTACCTATTTTTTCATAAGTTGGCAAATGTTTTTCTGCACTGGCCTCTGTTGTATTTGGCTTTATAATTTGCATTGGTTTACCGCAACAAATCAAATTACTATCATAGTTTTTAATTACTTTGACTAATGTGTTACATTCTTTGCATTGTTTTAATATTAGTTCATTCATTTTCATTCCTCCTAGACTATTCTTTCTGTTTCATTACTTTGACAAGTTCAAATTATAAATTTTATTGTGATAGAAGCTTACAAGCTCTCATTGAATTTTTTTGCATAATTAAACCTAGTTTTTATTATTGTATCATATGTTGCCGGAATAAAAAAGTAAAAAAGATAACACTTCAATTAGGAAGTACTATCTTTTATGAACATGCTTTTTGAATTATTTCATTTATCTAAATTGACAACATGAACCACACTTTATATTTGTGCAAGTATTTTCTTCACAACAAGAAAAACTTGGTCTATAAGTATGACGGAAAACATGATTGTTTACTATTCTAGTTCTGATTGGGCAAACGTGTGTGTGTCCCTTTTTGATAGACTACATTAAATTTAAATCTTTATTACTCAGGTATTTTACTTTATACTGATATTTGCTTATTTTTTTTAATTTATCTTTTTCATGTTTAAAATATAATTTTGCAATTCTTAACATATCATAAAATTGATAAAGTGTTGGGGGATAATTATAGTTCTCTTTTCCTAACCTTTGTTTAAACCATCTTTTTATAACTCTCATATATATTATAAATTTAGATATTTTTAAATAATAAATTTTATCGCAACATTCAAGACCTTTATCAAATTTATCTCTTCCTACATCTTCTATTATCCAAGAATCTTGCTTTATTATATTATTAAATTTTTTTTGTATTTCTTCATCAGTTCTTTTGATATGCCCATTTTCATCATCATATATAATACAATCTAACTCATATGCATTTGTTTTATATTTTTTTGCAAGTTTCCTAGAAAAAGTAGTTTTACCCGCACCTGATGGTCCAATTATATAAATCTTCACATTATCACCTACTATAAAAATTATACTATACTTTTAATTATAATTGTTAAAACTAACTTTTATATTTATAGATTTATCTTCGAAGATTTCTATTTTATCAATTAAATTGATAATTAACTCTCTACTAGGTTCTTTCATAGATAAAAATTTATCAATATATTTCATAATCATTTTATTATTTGATACTTCATTGAAAGTATTATTCATAATATTACTTAATTCATTATACCTATTTTGTTTAATAAAGAGTTCATTTTCTAACTTAGTTTTAACTCTCTTAAATTGTTCTTCGGTAACCTTTTTATTTAGCTTATCAATATAAACAATGTCTAAATTGTCATTAATTTGTTTAATATCATCAGCAAGCATTTCTAATTCTTTTTTGTTGTTCACTTTATCAGTTTCTTTTAAATTATTTAAAGTATTTTCTTTTATTTTACATTTGTTAATGTAATTTAAGCAAATTTCAGTTAAAGATTTGATAATGACTTTTTCTAATTCATCATAGTTATTTGAATGCGTTGTGCATCGTCTTTCATTCATATAAGTTCTATAATAATTGCAAATTGTATAACATCTATTATCTTTTTTTCGTCTTGCTTGTATTGAAATTCTATGTCCACATTCACCACAATATAATAATCCATCTAATAAATGATTTTCTTTTTTTTCATTTCTTCCTACATTTTTAGGTATCCTTTTTTGTGCTGCATAAAAAATATCTTTATCAATAATAGGTTCATGAGTATTTTCTACAATTATATAATCTTTAGGATTATTTCTAATAACCTTTTTAACTTTATAATTA
>CASFCU010000054.1 GCA_949293285.1 uncultured bacterium | reverse complement strand
AGGGTCACCAAGTGCGTTTTCATAAACAATGCCATCAGGTCTGTTTGGATTAGCATTACCGAAATTAAACGCATTTTTTACAAAATTATTACCGGAATTAGATATACCGCGTACATTTTGTGTTACGTTAAGACCATTAATTCCTAAAAGTTTTTGTATTGACATTATTTTATCCCCATAATTTTCCCTTACATATATAAAAAAACTTTAGGGATAAAAATTGCTTGATTTTTGTTAAATATTACAAAATATTAAGCGAGAAAATCCAGATGCTTTGCCTGAGTCTCACTTCCTATTACCCGCGGATGATTCAAATTATAATTTTCATTGGTCTGATGAGCAAACAAACCGGTATTAAAACGATTAACATTATTATTTTGACGGTTGTTTTCAAAAAGATTAACCGCATTTACTCTAAAAGGATTATTGGCTTGTATTGCTTGAATTTTGTTCATAATATTTAACCTTATTTATTATAAAAACAAAAAAATTTTTTATTTTCAGATTTACAAAAAAATGTTACAAATTTAACAAATTACTGATCACTTTCATGATGTTCATTATCTTTCATAAGTTTCGCGAAATCTGAAGGTTTAATACTCTGTACAAACTTTTTAAATTCCTGTGCTTCTTCTTCGTCCTTTGCAGAATCAGTAGATACAGAACCGTTAGAAATGACATTTGCCGTAACAAAAATCGGTGCATCAACTCTTATTGCAACAGCAATAGCATCCGAAGGCCGTGAATCAATTTCGAGAGTATTACCATTTTCATTTGTTAAAAATAAGGTAGCATAATAAGTATCTTTTTCAACGTCATTAATTTCAATTTTATCAAGATGATAGCCTGTTTTCTCAATAATATTAATAATTAAATCATGAGTCATCGGTCTTGTAACATTCAAGTTTTCAATTTTTCTAATAATTGCGCTCGCTTCAGCTGAACCAATCCAGATAGGCAGAGCTTTTCTGTTTTCTTTATCATGTAAAACAACAATAGGAGAACCTGTTCTTGTATCAAGGGCAATACCCATAACTTTCATTTCAATCATTATAAAAAACCTTTCGTTAATTTACATTTTATCTTACAATCAATACATGGTCAAGTAAAATACTAATAAAAAATATTTACGAAAAAATATATTTATGATATTATAAAAATATGCACATGTCGTGAAAAATATTTTCACGAACAATTAAATAGAATTGGAGTAGTGGCCGAGTGGCTGAAGGCGGCACCCTGCTAAGGTGTTATGTGGGTATAACCTGCATCCAGGGTTCAAATCCCTGCTGCTCCGTTTTTTAGTCCGCAAACTGAGAATCAGTGCAGATACAAAATTGAAAAACCGCCCACAGTGGGCGGTTTTTTGCATGTAAAAATTTTAAGAGAATTTTTCTCATCAAATTTTCGCAACTTTTTAAACTTTTCCTGCCCAAATTCTCTTTTTCATTTTTTCGAGGTGCAGATTGGGCTAGTCTTTTATTAAAACATGATTTCCATTAATCGTAACCCATTTACCATCAGCATTTTCTGACGATGTTGGATAACTTTTTTCATGTGTTTTGGCATCTGACGGTAAATCGTTTTTGTAAGGAATTCCGATACTGTTCATTTGGGCAAGAATTTCTTTTTCATTTTCTGAATATTCTTTTGTTGACATTTTTGAAATATCTTCTCGTGTATAGATTTTATCTGTGCCGGTTTCGGGATTTTTATAACCTGAGTAATCTTTTGGCTGCTCGGATTGAGGCTTAATTAATCCATCTTTTAATTGCTGCTCAATTATTGGCAAATTTCTTTCAAACTCTTCGCTTGTCATATTTCCGATTTCTTCCGGGGTAAAAATTGGATTACCATAATTATCCACATTCATTTCAATACCTATTTTAAGTAATTTTGAAGGTACTTGATCTATTGAATTAGAGTTTTTATCCACAAATTTATTATTTTTTATACTATTTCTCAAATTATTAACTCTATTATTCCACCCATTATAAAATATTTTTTGTTCAGGATCATTAGCAACAATTTTATCATAACTCTTTTGCCTTATTTCGAGAAATTTATTTAAATCGCCATTGCTCTGATTATAAAATATTTTTGCAGTTCCAGGGCCATGTAGCACTGCAGTATCAAACACAGCAACAGCCATATTTGGATCTGATATTTTATCTGCACCTGATACCTTCCAATAATCATCATAATAAATAGCTTTTGCTTCATCTCTGGTAATATTCTTAACGTCTTTGTATGCTAACCCCTTTCGTTTACGATAGGAATTCAAAGTCGTTTGGGTAATTCCCATATTTGTAGGTCCACCTCTGTCTTTTTTATTATTTACATATCCACCTTCAGAAGGAAATAAGAATTCAAGAGCTTTTTCAAAATTTTCTTTAGTCATATTTTTCTCCTTATTAAGCTAATACACAAAATCTCATTAAGAATAAGTTTAATAAGGTAAAATAAATTTATTACTCTTTCAATTCATATAAATAACTTTTCAAATATAAAGCCCTTTGTTTTACTACATTTTCTAACATTCCGGCTGCAATATTAGTATGAATACTTCCTTCTTTATTATATACAGTTTCTACTATAAGTTTTTTTTCCAATTCATAATACCGTTCCCAACTTTGCTGTGCTGCAATAAATACAGTATATTGTTCCTTAGATAATTCTTTCTTGATCATATTCGAATAAATAGAAATTTGATCAAGCCAAGCATCAGTTGCTGCATAAACGCATTTATTCATACCTGAAGTCGAATAATCTTTTTCTATGCATTTTTCCAGTTGCACATCAATAGCATGTTGTTCATTAGGTAAAGCAACAACTTTAAGAAAAAAAGATATTGAAACTATCAATAATAATGCAATAGTTATTTGCATAAGTATTTTCTTCATAAATTTATTTTACCATAAAATATATAAGTTTTTACATAATTCACCGCCTTTCGTATTTTTAATAAAAAAAAGAGTAAAGCAGAAATTTAAATCCTAAAAATTATCTTACCTTACTCTTTTGTATAATATTTAATTGTATATTATAATTATACCATTTACTTGCGAAATCCGTCAATATTAAATCGAATTTTCATTTCTTGAAATTTTACAGAAATTTTGTAA
>CASFCU010000053.1 GCA_949293285.1 uncultured bacterium | reverse complement strand
CTTATTATCAAATATAAGGAGAAAGGCAAATCTGGTTTTGTTCACGGTAACCGTGGACATGCCCCTTCAAAAGCATTAGATCCGTCAATCTCCGAAGATATTATACTATTATATAAGAACAAATATCAAGACTGGAATTTTTATCACTTTAAAGATTTCCTAGAAAAGGATGAAAATATTAATGTATCTTATGACTTTATTTATAAGACTTTAACTAAAGCTGGTGTATTATCTCCTAAAGCTAGAAAGAAAACTAAAAGGGAATATGTTAAACAAAAATTACTTCAAGAAAAGAAAATTAATCTTGCCATGACTAACGAACAAATAGAAACCATAGTTAATCATGAAGTTGCTTTAGAAGACTCTCATCCAAGATTAGAAAAGCCTAAATACTTTGGTGAAGTTATTGAACAAGATGGATCAATTCATATGTGGTTTGGTAATATTAAAACTTGTCTACACCTAGCCATCGATAAAGCTACTTCTACTATTGTTGGAGCTTGGTTTGATCATCAAGAAACTCTAAACGGTTATTACCATGTTTTATATCAAATATTAACTAACTATGGTATTCCCTATAAGTTCTTTACAGATAACCGTACTGTGTTTAACTATATGTCTTTAAATCCAGATAAAAGAACTAGTGAAAAAGATGTTTTAACTCAGTATGGATATGCTTGTAAGCAATTAGGCATAGAACTTCAAACATCATCTGTATCTCAAGCTAAAGGGCTAATAGAACGCACAAATGGTACTTTTCAAGGCAGATTAGTAAATGAACTTAAACTACATGGTATTACTACTATTGAAGAAGCTAATAAATACCTAATTGAAGTTTTTGTTCCTTACTTCAATCAAAGATTCGCTATGGATTATCACATGTTTGAATCTGTATTTGAGTCATCACCTAGTGAAGAAAAAATCAACTATACCCTTGCGGTTTTAACTCCTAGAAAAGTAGATAATGGTAATTCTATAAAATATCAAAACAAGTACTATCAACCATATTTGAATAATCAAATTAAATGTTTCTCTCCTAGAACAGAATGCTTAGTTATCAAGGCTTTTAATGGAGAACTATTAGTTACAATTGATGAACAGGTATTGGAGTTAAAAGAACTATCTAGAAACGAAAGGTTTTCTAAAATGTTTGATGAATCTATTGAGGTTAAGAAAAAGAAAAAATATATTCCACCAATGTCGCATCCTTGGAAACTTGCTTCATTTAAAAGGCAGATACAAAAAGCACACACTGATCATGTGTATGCCTAAACGGGTTTTATGCCGAGAAAACTTCTTGATCAATAGGCAGATAAAATTCTTAATGCTTATTAGCCAAGCAACAATATATTTGTTGCGTAGCTTAATCATTAATAGAATTTTATCTGGGTCCCTATTGTCAAGAAGGAAATTGGAATAAATTTTCCCGCAAATGTTTAAAAAATTTTGAGACATTTTCCTAAATTATTGACACTTTTCATACAATGTAAAATATTCATCCACATATATCGGTTTATAATGATTATCTAAAGACAAAACACTTTTTAACTTATTAGAATTATAAATAGCAACATGAGTTACGCCATACTTATCAAATATCATATCATACCGTTTAAAAATATTTACTACTCCATCTTGAAACACAGTACAAAAAGGATTAAACTCTTCCGTATAAAGATCCGCTCTAGAATCAATAAATACCGGAATCCCTCTAAACATGAAATAACTACCAAAATTATATTCATTATATATTCTAATATTTTCAACATCTAAATTATTCAATATAAAAGAACTTAAATCAACCGGATACTTAGCAGAATTTACATATTCTCTTTGAGATTCTTTTTCAACTATGAAAAAGGAAGAAATGAAAAACAGAAGTATCATCGTTATAAAAATGCAATTTTCTTTGAAAACATCCTCTACTCTAAATGATTTTAAACGCCTACTTACAAATAATTTAAATATTCTAGCAATACTAAACACAGATAAAATAGCAAAAAGAGAATAATTTCTCTTAGATAAAAGAGCAAGGAAAGAAAGACCACCTATAAAAAACAAATCTTTCAATTTTATTTTCATATTCGATTGTAATAAAATAAACACAACAATAGCCAAAATCACAAAAAGTTCCGGTCTTTTTTCTATCGTAGTGGGTAAATGTTCCGCAATATAAGAAAGCGTAATTCCCATTTTAGATTTTATAAAATAAGTAAAGGGGACAAACCTATTCGGTGTTAGAAAACCAGTAATAATAACAAATAACATGGCAATAATCGTTTTTTTCGAATGGGAAGCTACTTCTACTTCAATCCTGCTATCATCGAGATTTTTACTTTTTTTATACAAATCGATTTTGTTTTTCAATTTTTCTTTTAAAAAATATACAAAATCGGACACTAGATAAGGTAAAAATAAAACAAAAATAAACGGCCACACAGCACAATGACAATTAGCAATAAACAAAGAACAAAGGAAAATATAAGCAATATACCTATTTTTTCCCTTTTCTCTTAACATTTCAATCGAATACAAAATAAGAAGAAATAAAATATAACTAACTAATTGTGCCCTTGCAGTAATAAAATCTTTTAAAGTAAATCCTAAAAAAATGACAATACTGTAAGATAATCCCTTATCATCGATTATTTTATTAGTTGTAAAATACATCACAAACAAAAGTATAGCAGTAAGAAAAATCACAGATACATAAATTCCAGTAAAACCGAACCAACTATAAATAAAATAAATAAATACATCATACAACCAGTGAGGATAAGTGTAAGAAAGTCCACTAATCCAAGAAAAATGCTCCTTCATATCTATACCTGTTTTAACTATTTGTTCTCCAACCTTTATAGTATAAAAAGTATCATTCTGAAACTCTTTCACCGTAAGCATAGCTGCTAAACATACTATAGATATAACCAATACAAAATAAAACTTAAAATCTCGCTTCATAATATCACGTAATCATTATACTAAATATAGAATGATAAAGCAATTCTTTACAAATAATTATCTTCTACCTCCAAAAGACGGGATCCCAGCTTGATTTCCAACAACTGTGAGTATATTTGTTACAGAAACATCAGTATACAAAGTACCATTGCTATATATTCCATTAGAATATAGTCCATTAGAAGACGAAGTGGAATAACTACCACCAGAATAGATTTTATAACTATTACCAGTTTCTATATCAGGAGTAGAAATAATAACAGACTGATATCTTTTAGAAGGAGCATAACTAATGATTTCATTACCAGAAGAATCCGTAATATTTACTATTTCATTAGCATTTTTACTAGTAGAAAAATTAATAGAAATAATATTTTGTGAGGAATTACTAGAAGGATTTTGATTCATCCCACTAGCACCAACAGCTACTACAATCCCACCATTAATAATAAAACTAGTATCAAAATCAAGAGCACCATTTCCACTATCAACAGGCCCATCTACTAATACCATTCCATCTGTTATCAAGACACTTCCATTGGCATCTATTCCATCACCACTAGAATTAACATAAATACTTCCTCCATTAATTATTATTTTTCCCTTTCCACTAGACATAGGATTTTGTCCTGGTCGTCCATTCATACTAGAAGAATCATTTCCACCAGCAGCATTGAGTCCATCATCACTAGCAATTAAATGAATATCTCCATTATTAATAGTAATTTCAAGTGACTCAAGTCCTTCATAACTTTTTACAATCTCTATTTTGCCACCATCAATAACCAAAGAAGTATCACTATGTATTCCATCATCTCCACTACTAATCCAAAATTCTCCCTCGTTTATTACAACAGAACCATTAGAATGAATAGCATCATCACTAGAATCTATCTCAAAAGTACCACCTTCTATCACTATAGACTCTGAAGCCTTTAATCCTTTAGCACTAGTATTGTTGATATTTCCCCAATTCCCCCAAGAATCTTGATTAGAACTATTACTACTTCCACCACCTGTCTTAATAGTAAAATTCCCACCAGTAATAGAAAGCTTAGTAATAGCATAAATCCCATCTCCAGAAGAATCGATATGAATTACTCCACCATCAATAGCAATATAGCCTAAAGTACTATCTTCCTCATTAGTAGCCTGGATTCCATCAGATTCTGAAATAATATTAATTTCTCCATCCTTAATAGCTACATAATCCTTACCCTTGATTCCTTCATTCTTAGAATTTATATTTATAACACCACCAAGTATCTGAATATAATCCTTCGAATGAATCCCATGATTATAGTTTGCATTAATATTAAGAGTACCACTCCCCATAATCACCAAATCATCTTTACTATATATGGTTGCATCAATATCTTCACTATCATCTATTTCATAAACTGTTCCGTCCGTTAAATTATTAACCGTATTATCACTAATATGAATATAAGTAGTTTTAGCATTTTTAACATAGATTGCACTAGAATCTTCGTTCGTAATATCTACTCCATTTAAAATAATATATACATCATCACTACTATCTACAATCACACCACCATTATCCAAAGTACCAGACAAATAATAACTGCCACCACTTTTTAAAGTAATCGTGGCACCTTCTACTACTGTTCCACCACCATCTACATCAATAGAATCTTTCTCAAACGTAATATAGGTTTTATCCATTTGCTCAAAATCAATATCATTTTCTTTATAATCAATATTTATAATATTATCACTTACAAAAGTATCCCTAGTAAACAAATATAACAAAAAAATAAACACAAAGATTACTAGAACTACTACCATTATTTTTATCTTTTTCATAACATTACCTACAATTCATTATAATCTATTAAAGGAGTACTCAAACTAACTTTCAAGTTTCCATTTTTTATCCTTAAATCATCTAAAAAAGATTTACTTTTTATATCCGCTTTCAACTCTATTTCATACTCTAATTCATACAAACTCCCCATATTTACTGTTTTTGCTTTCATCAAAAAAACTTTTTTTGTATATTTTTCAAAAATATCATCGAACATATTTTCGTATTCCAAATCTTCAGGAACTAATATTTTTAGATTTTTAACATTTCTATTTTCCCCAAACTTTAACTTCGTTACTAAAATAATTACAACCGAACCAATCACGGTAAAAGTAACGGCAAATAATATATGTCCAATTCCTGTTGCAAGACCTATTGCCATAGCAAAAAATACACTAATCAACTCTCTAGAATTTCCTGGCATACTCCTAAATCGAATAAGACTAAATGCCCCTAATATAGCAACGGATGTTCCAAGATTTCCATTTACCATCACAATGACTACTTGAACAAGCAACGGTAAAACAATCAAAGCTAAAATAAACTTTTTACTATATTTATTATCGATGGTATGAACAAAAGAAACGACTATCCCTAAAAAAATAGATACCATCATACATATTAAAGCATCGGCCATATTTAAACTACCACTACTATGATTTAAAATACTTTCAAACATACATTTTTCCTCCTTATCTATGAAAATCCTTTATATAAGCTTCTTTATATTTAGAAAATCCCATTGGATATATTTTTAATCTGTCCAAAGCTCTAATCAACCAAAGTGGTATAGAATCCAGTGTTTTTATTTCCATAATATAAACATCTCTTTCAACTAAAAGTTTTGTGTTATCTTTAGTCAATAAATTTAAATTTTTCTTTCTATATTGCATATTAAAATCAAAAGTAATTCTTAAATTTTTATCCTTTTTGCCACAATAAGAATATCTCTCATAACAAATAAATAATTTAGGTACTAAACAATACTTTTTAAAACCATAATCTATTTCTTTCATAATCTCTTCGTCCACTTGTAAAGGAAGTATTCCTTCATGATAATAATTCCAAAAATCTTTCAAAGTAACTTCAACTCGTCTTTTGCTAGTTTCTTCTTTAAATTTTTTCTTAATTTCTAAAAAAACCTTATCATTCATCGTTGCTACACCATAACTACGTAATCTAAATTTCTCTTTATAAATAGGTTTTTCCATGGCATTAATAATCAAATTATTCTTATCGGTATCAAAATATACACTGCAAATTTCACTATAAAAATACTTATCTTCTATGATAGAATCTTCAATTTCTTGCAACAATTTTTCATATGTATTCTTATCTAAAATATATTTTTGTTCTACTCTTCTAAAAAATTTCACTTCATCACCACCTGCTAACATATTACTTTTTATAAAAAGAAATATTGTGTTTATTCCGTGAAAGTTCTGTGAATACTATTTTTTTCACACAAAAAGCACCCATATTTGGTGCTATACTTGCATTACAATACTATTTTTATTTTTTCAAAATTTTCTTTTTAGCAGAAACTATATACCTACCTACAAAAGTAAAAATTTCTTTTTTCGTCTTGGAATCTAATTCTTCTCCTTGATAGGTATCTAAATTCTCTCCATACAAAGATACTAGCATTTTCCTCTGGGAATCCGTTAAATTTTCTATTAAAAATTCTACTTCTTCTTTCGTGTATTTTCTTTCCAATCTTTCTCTAAAAGAAGAACCGCATTTTTTAAACATAGGCTTTTTAGAAAGAGAACTAAAAAGTGCTGGATCATCCTTCAAAAGAAGAGCTGCCTGAACCAAAGGTCTTATATAATAACACTGATTTATCAATTGACCATAAAACTTTTCATCATCTTTTTTCATAGCTTTCTCTAAACACTCATACAAATCAGGAAACTGAACTAACAACTCCAAATAATTCTCTTTTGACAACTTAGTATGTAATGCATGCAACACTTTATCAAGTATCTTTAATCTCGAATATTCATCATTTTCCCATTTAGAAAATCCCAAGGTAAAAAGATTATTAAAAAACAAATCTTTATCTTGACCGTACTGCGCATTAATTTCCTGATATAAAGAACGATTTAAGGAATTCATAACATGTTTATAAAGATCATGAATAGAATCAAATTTTAGATTAGACAAATTGCCAATAATCTCATTACTAAAATCTACTCCCAAAAATGAATATATACTTTGCATTTTCATAACACGTTCAATAATTATTTCTTTAGTCAAAAGAATCACCTCTCAATTAACTTAATATAATACAAATAAATACTTAAAAAGTAAAGATTTTCTATAAAAGAAATATAGAGTATTGAATGGCACCCAAATCAATTTGACATTCCTAGTTACTTAAAATGTTTTCTACTTCAATAAACACCTCAAACTTTTTCATATACCAACTTTCGGGGTAGTAATTCTACTATTTTTTATTCATTTACTTTATTCTAAATTTTGAATGTAGCTTCAAACACTATATTTTCATTTGCTTTAATATCCCGCATATTGTATCATGTTTTGGAAACTTTCAATTATGCATACTGATTTTTTAATATTGACAGAATAAGCTACTTGGATAAAAACTATTTACTGTAAGAAGTATTTTATTTTATCGTTTACATTTATATTCATTTTATTTTTCCAAGAAGTTATGTTCAACTTTATGACTGATTAAGATATTCAGCATAAGCAATATTTAAATCAACTGGCATTTCAATTTTCAAAATATCATTTGATTTAATGTAGTTATCATTTATTAATAATTGTGAATAAGATTCTGTTTTAAT
>CASFCU010000052.1 GCA_949293285.1 uncultured bacterium | reverse complement strand
CCTGGTACTATTCTTATCGTGAGTGATTGACCTAAAAAACCTAGTCACTCCGCATGGTAACATGTGTAAAATTAAATGCCTTAAATTGCGGGAACTCCCTTAGAGCCTTAATAACCAAGTTACTTATGGCAACATAGTAATGGCGTTTAGTAACGGAAACGGTATGGTAAAATCATTAAGGATTGGGTAATCAAACGCAGCGAAATATCTTAATTCTTATTTAAAAATTATGAAAAAAACGATTTTCTCTTCTGAGGAAATTAAAGAAATTATATACTTATATACCGTCCAAAATATAAGTATGTTACAAATTAGTAAACGATTTAATGTGAACCGTTCTATTATTAAAAGAATTTTAAAAGAAAATAATATTGAAATTTATAATAACAATAGATATAAATCAAAATCAATAAATGAAAATTATTTTGAAAGAATAGATAATCAAAATAAAGCATATATATTAGGTTATATTTATGCGGATGGATGTCTAACGAAAGGTAATAATTTATCTTTTTCTTGTTGTTTTGATAATTTGGAAAGCTTGCAAATTGTAAAAAATGAATTGCAATCAGAACATAAAATATGCAAGGATATTAATCATTCTTTTTATTGTCCTGATGCAATTTATTATAAATTATCTATTGTAAATCAAAAAATTTATAATGATTTAATTCAATTAGGAGTTAAACCTAGAAAAACTTTTTCTTGTTCTTTTCCAGATATATCTAAAGTCCCAGAAGAATTTGTAAGACATTTTATTAGAGGATATTTTGATGGAAATGGTTCTATTTTTTGTTACTCAAAAACTAATGCTCCTATGATTAGTTTTACTTCTGGAACAAAAAATATTTTAGAAGGAATTAAAACATATTTTAGTAATTATATTGGGACAAAAGCTCAAATTCGTTCTTACAATGATAGAAAAGCTTTTGATTATAAAATAGGCGGGAAAAAACAAATTGAAAAAATATATCATTATTTCTATGATGACGCATTTCTTTTTCTTGGACGGAAGAAAGAGAAATTTGAAAAAATTTTAAATATAAAATAATTAATAAGAATTAAGATAGACGTTCAACGACTATAATAGGCCGTCCTTTTACAAAGGATAGAAGGTATAGTCTAAGCCCACTTGAAAAAGTGTTAAAGTACATCGAAAGATGGGGTATTAACTGATGGAATTTGACGGTCATGTAAGTGGCAATCCTGTTAACTCCTCTCGTTATTATTGGGATTATGCTGCTCCCACTACCACTCTTTTTGACACCATTAGAGCAAAGTATGAAGCTCATGGCTATCAGCTTCCTAAGCTTGCTTTTTGGAATGTGTGTAGCCGAACCAATACCATTCCTGTAAAGGAAAATGATCTTGGTGTAGCTCTTATTAGTGGTTTCTCTGTAAACACTATTAAGATGGTATTGAGCAACAAGCTTGATCCTTGGGAGATTCTTAAGGAAACTCTGATGGATCATAGATATGATTTCGTTACCAATGTAATGACTGAGTATCAGAACAAGCTTCGATAAGACATTAAGATGGCTCTGAAAAGGGCCATCTTTTTTATTATAATTTAATATAATTATTATA
>CASFCU010000051.1 GCA_949293285.1 uncultured bacterium | reverse complement strand
TTAGTTATTTTTATTAGAAGTTCAAAATTTTTGTTTTTTTGAACTTTTCTATTTATCTTTTTATTTTATTGTTATTATTATCATTGTTGTTATCATCTACTACATTATCATCATCACTGTCATCATCATCAATAACATTATTATCATCAATAATATTTTCATCTTCTACGTTCTGATTTACACCTTCATTTTCGTAATTACTAGATGGATTTGCAAAAGTGAATATCATAAGTCCAAAAAAGATAAATAATATAATGACTAAAGCATACTTCTTCTTGTTACCCATAATAACCCTCCCTTTTAATTTTTTCTCATTCATACATAAAATACGACGAAAATACCATATGTCTGAATTCACTATCATTATAAAGCAAATATTGAAAATTGTCTACAAGAAAAAAGAAAATTCGACAAAATATTACGATTCATTTCAAAATTCATTTCCATTTATAAAAAAAGACAAAAAATCTCTTACAAAAAAAGACAAACTGTACAAAGAAGAAAATTCTAAAATAATAAATTTTTCCGAAAAAACATAAGATGAAATGGTGATATTATGTTTTTAAAAAAAGTAGATGAAAGAATAAGAGTAATATTTTTAATCATTATTTTACTATTCATATTTATAGTAGCAAGAGTTATTTATATTCAACTATTCGAGTATAACAAACTAACTACCCTAGCAAATGATTTATGGAGTAGAAACCTCCCTCTTGCTGCTGATAGAGGATTAATACTAGATAGAAATGGTGTGGTTTTAGCAGATAACATCACTACAACTAGCCTAGTATTAATACCCAGCCAAATAAAAAATAAAGAAGAAGTTTCAAAAAATTTAGCTGAAATTCTAGGAGTAACCAAAGAAGAAATGGATAAACACGTTTATAAAGAAACCTCCATTGAAAGAGTGCATCCAGAAGGAAGAGGTCTATCGTATGAAATAGCTGATAAAATAGACAGTTACAAATACGATGGTGTATATCTTGTAAAAGAATCAAAAAGATATTATCCATATGGAGAAATGTTATCACACGTTCTAGGTTATGTCGGAATAGACAATCAGGGTCTATCAGGAATAGAACTTCAATATGACGATTATCTAACCGGAGAAGATGGAGCCATAAAGTATTTCTCTGATGCCAAAGGAAACAGTTTAAAATTATCTGATATATACGTAGCACCGCAACAGGGAATGAATATTGAACTGACAATCGATTATAACATTCAATTATCTTTAGAAAGAGAACTAGATAACGTAGTATCGATGTTTTCTCCTGACATGGCCTTAGCCGTCGTGATGGACCCGAACACGGGAGAAATACTAGCAATGAGTTCTAGACCAACCTATGACTCTAATCATTATCAAGATTATAGTCTAGAAACCATAAATAGGAATTTACCGATTTGGGCCTCATATGAGCCAGGAAGTACTTTCAAAATCATAACCACCGCAGCAGCAGTAGAAGAAAATATAGTAGATTTAGAAAAAGATACTTTTTTTGATACAGGATCAGTCACAATTAATGGAGCTAGAATTGGTTGTTGGAAAGCAGGAGGACATGGCCATCAGACCTTTCTTCAAGTATTAGAAAACTCATGTAACCCAGGATTTGTAAAATTAGGTCTCATGTTAGGAAAAGAAACATTATTCTCTTATCTTGACTTATTCGGATTTGGAGAAAAAACAGGAATTGATTTAAACGGTGAAGGAAAAGGAATTATTTTTCCACTAGATCAAGTAAGTGATTTGGAACTAGCAACTACAGCATTTGGTCAAGGAGTAAGTGTCACTCCTATTCACCTTGTGGTCTTTTAAATGATACCTTTACTATAACTAGAGGATTAACTAGTAAATATACTAAAAAGTATGATGTTGAATATGAATATAGTTGTTACACATATTTCTGATATACCTATATTTTTTGAAATGCATATGCAAAAAATTACTAAAAAATATAAAAATTTGCATTTTAACGCAAAAATATAGTTGCAAAAAATGTCTAAAAATAAGAAGTTTTTGCATTAACACTGCAAAAAAGTTGACATTTATGCAAAATTGATATAGAATTAAATTGGTGATGAAATATGATACAAAGAGAAGAATATTTA
>CASFCU010000050.1 GCA_949293285.1 uncultured bacterium | reverse complement strand
TTATCCTTTAGATAACTACTTGCTTGAACAAGAGTTCTAATTGCCTTGGCATTTCTTCCTTCTTTTCCGATAACTCTTCCGATATCATCACTAGATACCATAACCTCTATTAAAATGGTATCCTCTTCATCCGATTCGAATTCTTTCACACTCACGATATCTTTATCTTTTGCCAAAGACATAACAATTTCTTTTGTCAAATCTACTAAATTCATAACTACTTATTTTCCTTTTTATTGGTCTTAGATTCAGCAAATTTCTTCATAATACCTTTTTGGCTAAGTAAATTTCTTACAGTATCTGTAGGAAGAGCACCTTGATTAAGCCATTTCATAGCAACTTCTTCATTTATTACAACATTATCATTAGCAGGATTATAGGTTCCTATCAATTCGATATATTGTCCATCTCTTGGTCTTCTTGAATCACTTGCAACAATTCTATAAACAGGTTTCTTTTTAGCACCCATTCTAGTTAATCTAATTCTAACTGCCATATATATACCCTCCGTTTCTGCTTCTTAAATAAGATTATATAATAGGATATCTATATTGTCAACATAAAAATATTAACAGTTTTATTCTGCTTCAAATGTACAAACTAAACTTTCTAAAACTTCTATATTTTCAGGAGTGATATTTGCCATATCGATACTCTTATTACTAACGGCTTTCAACAAATCAATACCAAAATTACTATTCGAAAAACTAACATTAGATGGTCTTTGTTCAATATGAATAGGCCCAAGAACCTTAACACCAGCTGCACCAGCTATAATATTGGCCTGACAAAGCGCATCTTGATATGCCTCATTGACCATCTCTTTCATCAATAGAGAATCTTGATATATTAAACGAAACGTTAAATTCACATTAGGAACACTCTTTAAAGATGACATAGATTGAAACAATCTAGTAATTAAATCATTATCATAATCTGTACTTAAAACAGCACTCTGATTAAAAAGATATCCACGCGTAACAAATTCTTTTTTCTCTTCATCAAAAAAAACATCTTCACTTACAGAAAAATTACTAGTTTTTAAATCTTCCTCACGGAATCCATTTTCCAAAAGTACCAAACTCTGAAACATATAAAGATTTTGCATTCCATTAGAAACCGCTTCCTCATAAGTATCACCCCTAGCTGTAAAAAATAACTGCATAACTACTTGATTTGGTTCAACAAATCTTCTACTGATACCATTTACTAGTATTTTTATAAAAAACAGCTCCTTTCCACAATCTTGATTACATAAATCTAAAGATATGTAATCTATATATTTTATTTCATTCTCATGATAATATTTAACAAACAGAGTCCTTTTTGCTATCTTTTATAATTTCATTAATCACATAACTGGTCATTAAAAGTCCAGCACTAGTAGGAACAAAACTATTAGACCCTACTACTTTTCCAGTCTTTTTAGGAACTTCTCTAGAAGAAACCACCATAATTTTATCTTGAATACCAGTATCCTTAACCCATTTTCTAAATATTCTGGCCAAAGGATCATTTGTAGTTTTCCTAATATCTGTTATTTCTAACATCGAAGGGTCCATCTTATTCCCAGTCCCCATTGCACAAATAAATTTAATGTTTCTATGAAGGGAATTTAATATAATCTCTTTCTTAGTATCTTTACTATCACAGGCATCGATAATATAAGTGGGCTTTTCCCTATCTAAAACTTCCTCTATATTCTCATGGTTTAAAAATAAATCATATTTTCTAACACGACAATGAGGATTAATATCCAATAAAATTTTTTCCATAGCATCCACTTTCTTCATACCAATAGTAGATTGATAAGCCACTTGTTGTCGATTCAGATTGGTAATATCTACAGTATCATGATCGATAATTACAATATCTTCTATTCCACTTCTAATAAAAGAAGAAGCCACAATACCACCTACTCCACCGATACCTACTACCATCACCTTTGTTTTTTTCACTTTATCTAACTGATCTTTTCCTATTAATAATTCAAAACGATCAAACATATTCTCCTCCTATTTGGGCATAAAAAAATGTCCAAAAGATAGGTGTACGAAAAACCCGCATTTTTGCAGGTGGGTGTCCATACTCAACCCTTAGGATTCCTATTAAGAATAGGCATTCAACACAGATTGACTTGATCCGAACTCCCGTATCGTTACTTAGTCGGTTTTAAAAACACTTCTAATCTCTTAGACATTCATAGTATACCACAACATTTAAAAATAATAAATACTTTCCCATAATTTTACACGATTCATGTGTAAAGAATTATTTGCCATCTTTTTCATGAATAGATTCAATTAAATCGGAACTTAAACACTTTTAAAAGTTAAAAATCTTGCAAACCATTATAAAATGGTTATTTTTTTGTCAAAATTTCAATTTTAATATTGCGTACATTGTCCGTACAGCGTATAATATAGTTATGGTGATAAGATATGAGATATAAAACTACTGAAACAAAAAATACCGTTCAATATACAATAATACAAGATATTACCAAAAACGGTAAAAGAACTACTCGTGTTTATGAAAATATTGGCAATTATGACAAATTAAAACTTCGCGCTGGTAATGAAGATCCCATAACTTGGTTAAACAATTATGTTAAAGAACTAAACAAAAAAGTTAAAGAAGACTCATTACCTATCATTATACAAAAGAACCCTAATAAAATTATTGATAAATATGTTCAAATCGAATTCAATGTGGGCTATCTTTTTCTACAAGATTTATATTACAAACTTGGCTTAGATAATATTTGCAAAGTTATTTCTGATAGGCATCAATTTAAATTTGATTTAAATGATATATTATCTAAATTAATTTATTCAAGGATTTTATTCCCTGCTTCTAAACTGAAAACTATGCAATTATCAAAAAAGTTTTTTGAACAACCTAACTTTGAATATCATCATATTGAAAGAGCCTTGCCAATTCTATGTGAAGAAAATGATTATATTCAATCACAGTTATATAATAATAGTAAAAAATATTTTCCCAAAAATAATCGTATTCTCTATTATGACTGTACTAACTTCTTCTTTGAAACAGAATATGAAGATGATTTTAGGAAATATGGAAAAAGCAAAGAAAATAGACCTAATCCAATTGTTCAAATGGGATTATTTATGGACGGTGATGGCATTCCTTTATCATGTGAAATTACTCCAGGAAACACAAATGAACAAATTACATTAAAACCTTTGGAGAAAAAAATAATTAAAGATTTTAATCTTGCTGAAATTGTGGTTTGTACTGATGCTGGACTTGCTTCAAAAGCAAATAGAAAATTTAATGATAAAATGGGAAGAAAATTTATTACTACTCAGTCAATAAAAAAATTAAAAGGTTTTCTAAAAGAAGAAGTTCTAGACTTAACTAAAGGTTGGCATTTACCCGGAATTGATAAAACCTTTAATATCGAAAAATTAAGAACTGATGAAGATTTAATTGAGCAATATAAAGATAAAATATTTTATAAGGAAAGATGGATTAAAGAAGATGGTATCGAACAAAGATTAATAATTACCTATTCTGTGAAATATCAAGAATACCAAAAACACATAAGAAACAACCAAATAGAAAGAGCCAAAAAACTAATAGAAAATAATCCTAAAAAAATAGGAAAGGCAAAACAAAATGATCCCAAAAGATTTATTGAAACAATTAATACAACAAATAATGGTGAGATAGCCAGTGAAGTTTATTACTCAATAAATCAATCAGTCATTGATGAAGAAGCAAAATATGATGGTTTATATGCTGTATGTACTAATTTAGAAGATAAAGTTGAAGATATAGTAAAAGTTAATCATAAACGATGGGAAATAGAAGAAAGTTTTAGAATTATGAAGAGTGAATTTAAATCTAGGCCTGCTTTTCATTCTAAAGAAGAAGCAATTAAAGCACACTTCTTAATCAGTTTTTTATCATTAACAATATACAGATATTTAGAAAAGGTACTAGAAGAAAAATATACTGTTGGTGAAATCTTAGATACACTTAGAGATATGAACTTAAAATTAGATGCAAAAGATTCTTATTCTCCAAATTATGTAAGAACTGATTTAACCGATGATTTACACGAAAAATTTGGTTTTAGAACTGATTATGAAGCAACACGAGAAAAAAATTTAAAAAAAATTTGTAAAATAACAAAAAATTAAAAAATGTACGCATTTTTAAAAACATAAAAAAACTCCTTAAACCCTTATAAATAAAGGGTTAGGGAGTTTTTGCTCTTTAAAAAGTGTTTAAGTTGAGAGTATACCACAACATTTAAAAATAATAAATACTTTCCCATAATTTTACACGATTCATGTGTAAAGAATTATTTGCCATCTTTTTCATGAATAGATTCAATTAAATCTTCTATTTTATTACCGTATTCTATAGATTCATCAAAAAGAAATTTCAACTCCGGAGTATGTCTTATTTCTACTCTTTTAGAAAGTTCTCCTCTTATAAAACTTCGAGCACCATTCAATGCCTCTAAAGTCATTTCCTTTTTGGAATCATCAAGTACAGTAACATAAACCTTAGCATAACTTAAATCACTACTAATTTCACAATCCGTCACTGTAACAAATTTAATATTTTCATCTTTCACTTCATGATGCAAAATATAACTAATTTCTTCTACAAAAGCATGATTCAATCTTTCAATTTTAATACTACTCATAAAATCACCTCTTCATAAATAAACTACCTGATCAGTACTTACTTCATTTTCTTTACTTTTCTTACTACCTGCATATCCAAAAGAGAACTCACATCATCTAACAAAGATAAGTTTTTATTTTTATACTGTTTATCATCTGTCACATCACTACCAAACCAATCCGGAAAAGCAAGCCTCCTTAGACTAGCCTCATCTTCAAACTCCACTTCGACTGTAACTAACCCAGATAAATTTCCATGATAAATGTCTAATTCCGCAAGATAACCATTCTCTATCGGAATTTCAAATCTTGTCTTTGTCACTAAATTTCCTTGAACTAACTGAGATAATATAGCATAAGTCTCCTTACTTATCGACTGTTCAATTTCTTCTCTAACGAAATCTCCATTACCTTTCTGCGTGATAAAAAAAGAATTTCCTTTTTTCCTTACTCTAATTTCCGGATCTAAACTTAAATACCCTTGTTCTATCTCATAAGAATTTCCCCAATCTAATTTCGGTATACGTTTAACCAAAAATTTCTTTTCTACTTCCATACTACCTCCCAATAAAAGGATAACATTAATCAATAGATAATTCAAGGAAAACAAAAAAACATAGATGATTACCTATGTTATCTTTTAATTTCTTTAAGCTCATAAACTTCAATAATATCATTCTCTTTAATATCTTGAAAATTCTCAAGCGTAATACCACAATCCATATCCTTTTGAACTTCTTTTACGGTATCTTTTTCTCTTTGTAAAGACTTAATCTTAGTATTTGCTAAAACAATACCATCTCTTACTACACGTACATTAGCACCATTTTTAACAACTCCTGATTTTACATGGCTACCAGCAATCATTCCTATTTTAGAAAATCTAAACAATTGCCTGACTTCTACTTCTCCAATTACTTCTTCTTCATATAAAGGTTCAAGTAATCCTTTCATAGCATTTTCAATATCTTCGATCATCTTATATATTACATCGTATAATTTAATATCTACATTATACTCTTTAGCATCATCCATTACTGAAGTAGAAGGTCTTACATTAAATCCTATGATAATAGCGTTAGAAGCATGAGCCAAAACAACATCACTTTCCGTGATAGTTCCAACTCCTCCACGGATGACAGACACCTTAACTCCATCGACATTAATCTTCATCAAACTTTTCTTAATTGCTTCTAAGCTTCCATTAACATCGGTCTTCAAAACTACATTAATCTCTTTAATTCCATCTTTGATTGCTCCAAACAAATCATCTAATGTCATACCAGAACGATTCGTATCTTTTTGTCTTGCTCTAATCTTTCTTCTATCAGCAATACTTTTAGCTTGTTTTTCAGTCTCAAAAGCCATAAACCTATCCCCTGCTTCTGGAACTTCTGGAATTCCTGTAATCTCTACTGGCATAGAAGGAGATGCTTCTGTTAAATCTCTTCCCTTATCATTTTTTAATGTCCTTATTTTTCCAGGACTCGTTCCTACTACAACGGGATCACCCAATCTTAATGTTCCATTTTGAACAAGCACAGTAGCAACCACACCAGTCTTCTTATCAAGTCTAGACTCAATTACTGTACCAATAGCATACCTAGAAGGATTTGCTCTTAATTCTGCCATTTCACTAACTAAAAGAATATTTTCTAATAAAGAATCGATTCCCTCACCAGTTTTACAAGAAAGTTTATTAAAGATCGTATCTCCTCCCCATTCCTCTGGAGTAAGACCATATTCAGAAAGTTCAGTCATCACCTTCTCGATATTTGCTTCCTTCTTATCAATTTTATTAATAGCCACTATAATAGGAACACCAGCTGCTTTTGCATGATCGATTGCTTCCTTAGTTTGCGGTTTTACACCATCATCAGCAGCTACTATCAATATAACAATATCCGTAACACTAGCTCCACGAGCTCTCATCTCGGTAAATGCTTCATGTCCAGGAGTATCAATAAAAGTAATCTTCTTATCATGATATACTACCTGATAAGCACCAATTGCCTGAGTAATTCCTCCTGCCTCCCCACTTACGACATCAGTTTCTCTTATCTTATCTAATAAAGAAGTCTTTCCATGATCGACATGTCCCATTACAGTAACAATAGGAGGTCTCTCCATCAAGTTTTCTTTCTTGTCAGTAACTTCATATTTTTCAAAATTACTAATATCCTTAGATTCAGCACGTTTTAATTCTTTATCATAATCAATTGCAACCAATTCTACAATTTCATAAGAAAGTGGATAATTAATATGAGCCATGATTCCTAATTTCATCAATTTCTTTATAATTTCAGTACTTGCTACTGATAACGAAGAAGCAAGTTCAGAAACAGTCATATCGTCCTTATAAAGAAGAACATTCTCTTCGGTAACTTCTTCATTCTGCATTAATTTCTCTCTATGTTTATACAATTCTTTTCTTTCTTTCTGAAACTTCATCTTATTATTTTCAATACGCTCTGATTTTGGTTTCAACTTCTGCTTATTCATCGTATTATCAATATCAATATTAGCATCACTAATCATCTTTTCGATTTTTTCATCTAATACTTCCTCTTCTAAAAATTCTTTATCTAAAGAATTTTCAATTTCACCATCTAATAGTACAATATCATCCTCAGATAACACAGTATTTTCCGTATCATATTTGATATTTAACCTATCACATAGCTTTTTAATTTCTTCTACAGTCTTATTCACATCATTAGCATATTCTAAGATACTCATCATGCAAATCACCTCTTTCTTTACATTTAACGTTTTTTATATTTTACGACTTCAATCTTACTTTCATCAAGCATTTCTTTCGATAATGAATCATTATAATCACTATCATAAACTATTTTCTTAAGTTCTGAATTAATCAACATTCTAGCACAAATAGAACAAGGATAGGTATTTACATAAAGAGTTCCACCTTTAATACTAACACCTTTTACAGCAGCACTAATAATAGCATTCTGCTCAGCGTGTACTGCCCTACATACTTCTTGTCTCGTCCCTGACTCAATTTGGCTAACCTCTCTTAGACAACCTCCCTGGTCTTGACAATGATACAATCCTTTAGGGGCTCCATTATAACCTGTTGAAACAATCTGATTATTGACAGTAATAACAGCACCCACCTTTCTTCTAGCACAATTGGATCTTTTGGCTACCAGTTGTGCAATCTCCATAAAATACTCATCCCAAGATGGTCTATCTATCTTTTCCATTTTCTTCCTCACTAATTACCTCTAATATTTTATCATAAAATTCTTGTGGTACTTCTACTTCTAAATGACGATCCAACAATTTCTTATTCTTGGCAATCATAACAACTTCTGAATCCTTTTTAATATATGCACCACGACCATTTAACTTTCCCGTTAAATCCACTTCCAATGTTTTCTCTTTCGTTCTAACAATTCGCAAAAGTTCTTTCTTAGGAAGCTTTTCTTTAGTAACAACACAAGTTCTAAGTGGTATCTTCTTAACCTTCATATGACACCTCTATTCCTAATTCTTAAAATTAATTCCCATTTCTCTTGCTTGCTCTACACTTTTAATATCAATTTTATAATGCGTTAACTTCGAAGCAAGACGAGCATTTTGCCCTTTCTTTCCAATAGCAAGTGAAAAATTCTCATCATCGACTACCACTATTGCTTCCTGCTTTTTAGGATCTGTAATAACAACATGTAAATTCTTTGCTGGAGCTAATGCATTGGCAATAAAAACTTGGGGATCTTTATCATACTTAACAAGATCAATCTTCTCTCCAGCCAACTCGTCGATAATTCTAGTAATTCTACTTCTTTTTTCACCAATACAAGAACCAATTGGATCAATATTACTATTCTCACTATAAACAGCCACTTTGCTTCTGGATCCAGCATCCCTTGCTACACTGTATACTAGTACACTACCATCATTAATCTCCGGTATTTCAAGTTCAAAAAGTCTTTTTAAAAATCCATAATGGCATCTAGACAATAAAATAAATAATCCTTTACCACTACTTTCCACCTTACTAACATAGACTTTTATTTGCTTTCCCATTTCGATCTTCTCAGAAGGAATACATTCTTTCTTTGGAAGAATACCATTACTTCTTCCTAAATCTATG
Organism: uncultured bacterium; assembly: GCA_949293285.1. Taxonomy (GTDB): domain Bacteria; phylum Bacillota_I; class Bacilli_A; order RF39; family UBA660; genus RUG13868. Next base: position 6,499 of record CASFCU010000050.1, on the reverse strand, counting down.
AAATAATTATCTACATCCTCCAAAGCAACCGTTCCAACAAGTAGTTCATCTTGCTTATCACCGTACTCTTCCATAATGGAATTTCTTTCCGCTTCTCTAATTTTTTGAATAATGACTTGTTTTGCCGTAGAAGCTGCCACACGTCCGAAATCTCTAGGAGTTACCTCCGTATCAATCGTATCCCCAATATTCAAAGCTTTGTTAATCTTTCTAGCCTCTGTTAAAGTAATATGATAATTTGGATTAAACTCTTCTTTGTCACTTTCTTCTTCATCATCAGTCTCTACATCCGAATCAAGCTCATCTGCTACAACCGTTTTATAAGAATATACCTTAATATCACCAGTATTTCTATCGATTAATATCTTAGAATTCGTTAAAGAATTAAAATTTTTCTTATAAGCAGTAGCAAGAGCCAACTCCATTGCTTCAAAAACAACCTCACGGTCAATTCCCTTCTCTTTTACAATCGAATCAACCGCTTTAATAAATTCTTTTCCATTCATCTTACTCATCTCCCTTTGATTTTGCATAAACATCTAAAATATAATGATCTTCTATAAAATGATTTTCATCTAATATAGGATTAATAATCTTAGTAGCAGAAACTACCTTTTCAAGATCAATTACACCATCACTATCCAAAACCACTCTTAAATAATTATTCTTTCCTTCTTTTTCAAAAATTACATCGTCAATATAAACCTGTAATTCTTCTAATTTAGTACCAACTAATTCTATCAACTTCTCCTTCATATGATCACCTCATTCAATATAAAAGGTGGAAGCCACCTTCCACCAGTTGTTAGATAAATTATATTACATAATTTCCCATTTATCAAGCCTTTTATTATAAAAATACCACCAGTTATTTCTTCTTATGAATAAAAGTCTTTACAATATAACACAAAAAGCAAATATAAATAAAGACAAACGCCCACATCAATATAGTATAAAAAATACCGCTAGAATACTTATCAATAATTGCTGGAATACTACTTGGACAATACTTATCAATCAATACCTGAAGCTCTGGTATCGGAACATTATTCTTAATAAAAGTAACTATCCTTAAAAAAATATCTAAAATAGCAACCGCATAAACAAAACTAGAAAATCTTCTAAAGAAAAACAAAACCAATAAAAGTAAAACAATTAATACAACTAAATCTACATACATAAAAAACACCTCTTACTATAAAATAATATCATAAATCTAACTATTAAAATAGATATTTTTTTCTTTTTCAAAAGAAAGATTTGTTTTTTTTCCATGCCCCGGATATATGATAATATCATGATCAAACTTTTTCATTTTTTCAATAGATAATTTCATTTCTTCGAAAGAACCACCATCCAAATCACATCTTCCAATATCATTATAAAAAAGAAAATCACCTGTAAACATAATTTCCTGTTCATAAAAATAATAACTAACAGAATCCTTACTATGGCCAGGAGTAAAAATAACTCTAAAACAAAAATCACCGATTTTATAATTTCCCTCTTGCAAATTTCTTCTTTCATAAACCAAAACCTGATATTCTCTAACCATATCTTCTACTGCTCCGATATGATCAAAATGTCTATGAGTAATTAAAATTCCAAGTACTTTTCCATCAATAAAGTTTTTTAACTTAAAAAAATCATCTCCTGGATCAATAACAAGATAAGTATTTCCTTTTTTTAAAATATAACAATTCTCTTCTAAGAAACCCGTCTTTATACACTGAATATTCATAGATTCTCCTTCTTCTTAGAATAAATACATCCACAATAATTTTGCCTATAAAGATGATGAAGATGAGATAACTCAATGCTTCTTTGATACCCATTTTTCTTCTTAAAATCCGAATACAAATATTCAATATCATATTTTTTACTCAACTCTTCACCAATTTTATTTAAAACCTCGGCATTCTTATAAGGACTGATAGAAAGAGTCGTTGTAAAATAATCAAAATGATGTTCTTTTGCATACTTAGCTGCCTCTTCAAGTCTTAAAAGATAACACTTCCAGCATCGAGATCCACCCTCTTTTTCTTCTTCTAATCCCCGAATCATCTCTTCATAGCGGCTATGATCATATACACCACAAACAAAATTTACTGGATTTACAAAATTACATTCATGAATAAATCTTTCTAGTTCCTCTTTTCTTTTTTCATACTCAGCAAAAGAAGAAATATTAGGATTATAATAAAAAGTTGTGATCATAAAATATTTAGATAAATATTCCAACACATAAGAAGAACAAGGTGCACAACAGCAATGAAGCAATAAAGTAGAAACTTTTTTTTCTTTCAAATTATTTTCTATTGTTTTATCCAAAAGTATTTGATAATTAACCACTAAAATCACCTTACCTAATTTTAAATAAGTAACAAAAAAAAGTCAAATAAAAAAGCATACTATTTACAAGTATACCCATCATCTTCTAATAATTCTCTAGCTTCTGTCATAGTTGTCTCTTTTACTAAGTCATTAACGATTCCTAAATCTTCAACATCTCCACTTGCTCTTACAGTAAAGGTGTTACCATCTCTTTTTGTAGTACAATCAAGTCCCTCACCCATATACTCACAAACAGATTCCAACAAACTTTCTGCTTGTTCTAACTCTTCATCTGTTGCATCAGATGGTGCCGTAAGAATCATCTCCATAGTAGCACTCTCAATTGAGGTATCGTCATCATTATATTTTAATTTTGCCTCCATAACAGTTTTTGAACCATTATCACTTGTCTCTTCTTGCGTACAAGTTAAAGTGTGACTAGATCCACATCCAGTTAATGCAACTGCTGCGCATCCCAATCCTAATAAACCTAAACCTTTTTTTAATTTCATACTATATCCTCCCACTATTTACAAGTATATCCATTATCTTCAAAAAGCTCTCTTGCCTTCTTTAAAGTAGTACTCTCAGTTAGTCCAATATCCTGGTTAAGAAAATCTGCATCTCCTACCACTTCAAGAGTAATTTTTTTACCTTCTTTTTTCGTATCACATGACTCGAACTCTTCATCCTCACTACTACAAACTTCTTTTAAAGTCTCCTCGAAAACATCTACTACTTCATCCGTTACTTCCTCATTTGTAATATCGACAACCACTCTCATTACTACTTTTTGAGGTTGGGTTCCATCATCATTATAATCTAAAGTAATTTCTGTCTTAGTAGTACCAAGATTTGCTAATGTATCACTCTCATCAATTTCACACACTAACTGTTTTTCACCACCACAACCAGTAAGAAGTAAAACAGCCCCCAACATAAATCCTAAATACCTTTTATTTTTCACACAACACACTCCTCTATAGTTAAAATGATAACATATTAAACTTCTTTATTCAATAAGATTTTCACATTTTTTTCACAGAAAAAAAGTGCTATTCAGCACTCTTTGTTTCAATCACTTTATTTCCTTTGTAGCTACCACACTTAGGACAAACACGATGCGGTTTTATTGCTGCACCACATTCACTACATACAGTAGTTCCTACAACTTTTAAAGCATTATGACTTCTTCTCATTCTCTTTCTAGTCTTTGAAACTTTTCTAAAAGGCACTGCCATTTTCAATCACTCCCATCTTTCTCATCTAATAGTACAGAAAAAGGATTATTACTTAATTCTTCTTCACTAACCAACTTCCAGCCATCTCCATGGTATTTACTATAATCATTTACAACAGTATACCTAAGAGGAACTTCCAATACAATATTTTGCCATAAAACCTCAAGTAAATCAAGACTATTTTCATCTTTTTCTATAAATTCATTGATATTTTCCTTGATTTTAAAAGAAAATGGATACCAAACATCCTCTAAAGTAATAGAATCTTCTATCAGCATCTTTCCCATTACCTCGATATCTAAATAAATGTTTTCATCTTCCATTTCTCGAATACTACCATAAACTTTTATAGAAGAAAGACCCTTTATCGATGAATTTTCGTAATACTCCTTTCCTATTTGGTAACTAGAATCAATCAAAATATAATCCTTTATACCAGTTAATATTTCAACTAAATCAATCATACAATCACCACGGATGACATTATACATGATATTTAGAAAATTTACTAGTACTTTTTAAAAAGAGGTGTATAATAGGCTCAAGAGGTGTTGTTATGGCAGTTGGAATCATATGTGAATATAACCCTTTTCACAATGGTCATCTATATCATTTAAATAAAATAAAAGAACAATTTAAAAATGAAGAAATCATTTTAATTTTAGGTGGTAACTTTTTACAACGTGGAAATCCAAGTATCATTGATAAATACACCAAAACAGAAATAGCACTTCAACAAGGAATTAACTTAATTGTAGAACTTCCTTTCCCATTTGCAACCCAAGGATCAGACATCTTTGCCAAGGGTGCTATAACCATATTAAAGAAACTAAACTGTGATAAGCTAGTTTTTGGAAGTGAAAGTGCCGATATCGATTTATTGATAAAATTAGCCAACATCCAATTAAAAAATAAAGAGTATAACTCAAAAATCAAGCAATATCTAAAAGAAGGTATCAATTATCCAACAGCACTTTCTAAAGCACTAAAAGAAATCACTGGCATCACAATAAATACTCCCAACGACATTCTAGCCCTTTCCTATCTAAAAGAAATAAAAAACCAAAAGGCAAAAATAAAAGCTTATACCATAAAAAGAACGAATAACTATCATGAAAAAACACTAGATAAAAAAATAGCTAGCGCCACTAGTATCAGAGAAGCCATCAAAAAAAATATAGATATAAAAAACTATGTACCAGCTGCTACTTTCAAACACATTAAAAATAATAATTATGAAGAAAATTTTTATAAATATTTAAAATTTAAAATAATTTCAGAAAAAACAAAGATTAATCAATATCAAACAGTAGATGAAGGAATAGAAAACAGAATCATCAAATATATATATGAATCGAATCATTTAGACGAATTAATCACAAAAATCAAAACTAAGAGATACACCTATAATAAAATAAACAGAATGTTTACTCACATCCTTTGTTCTTTCACTAAAAAAGAAGCAAAAGAAAATAAAAACATTAAATATATCAGGATATTAGGATTCGATAACACAGGAAAAAAATATTTAAACTCTATCAAAAAAAGCCTAGATATTCCCATCATTACTAACATAAATCAAAAAAATAAAGACCTATTAGAAATCGAAATGAGAACAGACCACATATATAACTTAATTTTTGAAAAACAAAAAAATATATTCAAAGAAAAACCAATAATAAAAAAAGAGGATTGATTCATATTCTAATAACCAACCCTTTTATTTTTTATAAATCAAATTCTTTCCATTCCTTACTCAATATCTTTAAAAATTTACTCTACGACGAATCTTAGTTACGGACAGTTTTTTATCAAAAAAAATTAGAGTGTTTCTTCCTCTAATTTATTTTCGTTTCTATTAAGCTTATATGGGACCCTTCTGATATAATAAAATTAAAATCCCAATAATAAAAGGAGTCCCATATGAATAAAGTATATAATACTCAGTCCGATATCTCAAGTAAAATTTTTAATTTTTTATCTAACAACACCCCTTCCCTACATAAACCCCAATTAAAATTCATTCCTTCTGTTATTTTCGGTATGATTATGTCTGAATCTATTGTCTCTTCTGATATTGCCAGAGAGTTAAAAGAGGAATTCTCCTTAGTTCAATTAGATTCTATTACTAGACGTCTTAGAAGACTCTTAAACAATCCCCGCTTTGATGGTTATTTATTCTATCATCAAATCATTTCTTCTATTATTAATAATTATAAAGTCAAACATTCCTCTAACAAAGTTCACATTACAATTGATCATATGTATTCTAAAGAAAACTACACTATTTTATTTGTATCTATGAGAATAGGTAAACAAGGAATTCCTATTTATTTTGAATGTTTTAAAGGAATTAGAAATCCGAATGCCTTTTATGATTCCACTATCATAAAAGCCATTGATTATACCTATAACCTATTAAAAGATAAGGGCTTTGATATTATTTTTCTAGCTGATAGATGGTTCAATTCTCAAACTATTTTAAAACATATAGATAATTTAGGATGTACTTATTGTATACGGTTAAAAAGCAATTTAAAGATTTCTGTTTTTGATAAAAAAGAAGGACACTATATTAGAAAGTATTCTGGTGATTTAACCTCTCAAATATATCACTCTATTTACTATAATGATGTCTATATTTATGATGACTTACTATATAAAACTTCTATTACAATAGGTAGAAAATGTGTATCAGAAGAACCTTGGATTATTGCCACAAATGGTAATCCAAAAGAAGCAATAAGAAACTATACTCATCGTTTTGGTTCTGTAGAATGTGTATTTAAAAACCAAAAATCAAATGGTTTCTATTTAGAAGATATTACGACTGTTTCTATTAGAGCATTTATTAATTTATATTCTTTATTATGTTTTGCCACTTTGTTTTTAACAATTCTAGGAGCAGACTATACCAAAAATAA
>CASFCU010000049.1 GCA_949293285.1 uncultured bacterium | reverse complement strand
TAATAGGATATTAGGGGATGCTACAGGAGAGTTAGGACCGTTTGGAACTGTTCAGACTACTGGAACTGTTGAACAGTGTGGAGAGACGGGAATTTGTAGTCGAGCTATTAGTTCTTGGTATTCGGATAATGCTTGGTTTGTTAGCTCTAGCGCTCCTTGGTTCAACCGTGGTGGCGCCTATTACCACGGTTCTGGAGCTGGAGTGTTTCACTTCAGCGTTAACTACGGTCATGTCAGCGGCTCCGCCTCTTTCCGCGTCGTGCTTGCTTTTTAGTTTTGATATAAGGATACAAAAGAGGTCTTTTGTTCCTTTTTGTTGTAAAGAAGAATTTCCGAAAGAATGTTTTGGTTGAAAAAGAAACACTATTATCGAAAGAAAGCTTTCATTTATTAGTAATTGGATGGAAGAAAATTATTGGAATCTTGTTTAGATAAAAATTGGTTGATATAATATTGATATACAAGTACTTGAATATTGGTTTCTTTTTGGAAAGGAGTATTGTTTATGTTGAAAGTATTATATATGGTTATCCCTTGTTATAATGAGGAGGAGGTTTTAAAAGAGACTAGTTATCGATTACAAGAAAAATATCGATTATTGATGGATAAAGAAATTTCTAAAAAGAGTAGGATTTTGTTTGTAGATGATGGTTCTAAGGATCAAACTTGGGATGTGATATCTAATTTATGTAAGAGTGATAATATGTTTGTTGGTGTTAAGTTATCAAGAAATAAAGGGCATCAAAATGCTTTATTAGCAGGATTAATGATAGCTAAAAAGAATGCGGATATGGTTATATCGATGGATGCTGATTTACAAGATGATATTGATGTTATTGACGAGATGATAAAGAAGTATAAAGAGGGTTATGATATTGTATATGGTGTTAGGAATTGTAGAAAGACGGATTCTTTTTTTAAAAGAACAACAGCACAAAGTTTTTATAAAATAATGAAAGCCTTAGGTGTAGATATTATTTATAATCATGCAGATTATCGTCTTATGAGTAAAAGAACTCTTGAAGCATTGAGCAAGTACAAAGAGGTTAATTTGTTTTTAAGAGGAATCATTCCAGAATTGGGGTTTCGAAGTACATCTGTTTATTATGATAGGAATAAACGTTTTGCTGGAAAGTCAAAATATCCACTAAAAAGAATGTTTTCTTTTGCTTTTGATGGTATTACTTCTTTTAGTATGAGACCACTGCGGATGGTTTTAGTTGGTGGTGTTATGATTTTGATTATAAGCATTTTGATTATGATATATTCTCTTGTTGTTAAAATCTTGGGGGATGCAGTAGAAGGATGGACCTTTTTAGCCATTTCTATTTGGTTTATTGGTGGATTGCAAATGATATCTATAGGATTAATCGGAGAATATGTGGGTAAAATATATAAGGAGACCAAAGAAAGACCAAGGTATATTATTGAAGAGGTCATTAATGAATAGATTGTTGATTTTTATGAAAGAATTTATTGTTGTCAATTCCTTTTTTATGGTATATTATTTAAGTAATAAAGATAGGAGGATTTATGAAGAAAAAAGTTTTTGCTGTTTTGGGGGTTCTTCTTGTTCTTATTGTTGGAGTGATTGTTTATTTTGTGCTATCTGATTTGAATCAAGAAGAAAAGTTAAAAAATGAATTGGAAGAAATCAATCGTTTGGTAGATAGTGAAAGTATAAACATGAAAGAGATTAATGAGAAGTTGGAACGTATTGTTACTGATGGTGATTATGCAGTAGTTGAAAGGGCTTTTAAAGATTATTTAAAGGATAATTTTGATAATGTGATGGAAATAACGTCACTTTTGAATGATGAGAGAGTTACAAAGCTTTTGACGGTAGAAAATTATAAAAATGATGGAAAAGAGTTTTTAGAAACGAAAAGTTATATTTTGTCTACAAGAGAACAGTTAAGAAATTGTAAAGATAAGTATATAGAGTTTTTTACTGAAGATAAAATTATGTCTTATATAAATGATAAGGGATTGGATAGTTATTATATTGATTTATATAAGGATGAGTTTGTTGGTGATATAGAAAATGATGATAGTGATCAAATTGTAGAAGGTGCTATTGATGAGTTGATACTTTTATTAGATCGTACTGAATTAGTGATTAATTTTTTATCTAGTAATCAGGATGATTGGCAGATAGAAAATGATCATATTGTGTTTAGTAGTGATAGCTTGTCTAATGAATATGACTCTTTGTTGGATCAAGTAGTTTCTTAAAAAATGATAAGGTATAAAGTAACTTTTATAGTAGTAAGTTACTTTTTTCTTTGCACCTAGGATAATGTTTGACCAGTAATCGTAATGATGATAGAATATATCTTGAATAGATAGGAGAGATATTATGAAAAGAAATAGAAAAGGGTTTACTTTAATTGAACTTTTAGCAGTTATTATTATTTTGGTAGTTTTGTTAGTTATTGCAGTACCAAGTGTTACTAGATATATTGAAAATTCCAGAAAAAGTTCTTATTTGCGAGTGGCAGAAGGATATGTTGATGGAGTTAAGGCTATGATTACTAGTAGAAAATTATCTGTTCGAAGAAAGGATACTACTTATTATATACCTATCGAATTTATAGAAACAGAAAAAGGAGGAGACTCTCCATATGGTAATTGGGTAGAAGCCTACGTAGTAGTTGTCTATGCAAATTCTGAATATGATTATTATTGGACTAGTGTGGATGATACTGGACATAAAATAGAGTTAAAGAATATAGAAGAGTTGACTGTTGATGATATTATCAATGATTCTAGTAGGAGTTTAAATAACAGTTTAGGAATAGGAGATAGAGATAAAATTTTTGTTTTAGAGGCTGATGGAAATTTTTCTGAAAAAGCACCTATTGGTAATATATAAAAAAGTATATTATTTGATAAACTCTAATATGATACTGTTTATATAGGAAGGAACATCTAAATAGGTGAAATGTGTTCCTTTTTTTATGATAATTAATCCAGAATCTTTTATTTTTTTATTCATAAGTATACCATCTTTGATAGGGGTGTCGTAGTCTTTTTCTCCCCATATTAAAAGTGTTTCTGTTTTTATTTTTTCTAATAGATAAGTAAGATCTTCGTTTACGATATTAGAGAAAGTTTTTTTCATGTTGTCATCGATTGATTTATAGTCACTAGAAGCAAATATATTAATTAGTTTTTCTAAGTATTTTTTTCTTTTTCTTTTTGGTAATATCCATCTTAATTTTTTTAAAAATTTATACAGGTATTGTTTTAAAATTACTTTTAATTTTTTTCTTCGTTTTATTCCAGCACCATCTATGATAATTAATTTTTCTAAGGATAATCCTAGTTTTCCTTCTAATATTAAAGCTAGTCTAGAGCCGAAGGAGTGGGCAATTATAATTGGTTTTTTTATCTGTAGAACATCTATGAAGGTTTTTATCATGTTAGCATAATCGTATATTGTTAAATCTCGGTTAGGAAATGGACTTTCTCCAAAACCAGGATAATCTAGGATATAGACATTGTAATTATTTTTTAATGATTCTATCATCCATTTGAAAGTGGGTCTCGTGTTTCCCCATCCTGGAAGTATTAGAATGTTTTTTTCTCCGTTTCCAAATTTTTCGTAATGTATATTAAAGTCTTTGATAATAATTTTCATAATTTCACCTATAATAATTTATGAAATATAAAAAACTATGTTAATTTTTTGGTTTTGTGATATAATCTATTGGGAGTAGGTGAAGTATATGAAAAAAACAAAAATAGTATGTAGCATTGGACCAGCTAGTTCTAGTGTCGATGTGATGAAAAAAATGGTAGATGCGGGGATGAATGTAGCTCGTATTAATTTCTCACATGCAACTTATGAACAAACTGATCATGTTCTTGATACGATAAAAGAAGTGAGAAAGTTAACAGGGCAACATGTTGCTATTCTTTATGATACCAAGGGTCCTGATTTTAGATGTGGTATTATGCAAGAAGGTGGAGTAAATCTCGTAAATGGAAACTTTATTAGAATTGTCAAAGACGATGTGATAGGAAATGAAGAGAGATTTTCTGTTAATTGTCCAGCTGCGCTTGATAAGATAAATGAAGGAAATATTATATTGTTAGAAGACGCTTTGATGAAATTACAAGTGGTTTCTAAGGAAAGTGATGGGATTACCTGTGTGGTTGTAGATGGTGGAGTTCTTGACTCTAAAAAAGGAATTAATGTTCCTGGTGTTAAGTTAGGGTTACCATTTATGAGTGAGCAGGATGTTAAGGATATTCAGTATGCCTGTGAACACGATGGGGATTTTCTTGCTCTTTCTTTTGTTGAATGTAAAGAGAATATCTTGGAAGCACGAGCACTTTTGAGAAATTTTGGACGTGAAGATATGCAGATTATTTCTAAAGTGGAAAGTAGTACGGCTTTAGATAATTTGGATGATATTATTTCATTGAGTGATGGAATTATGGTGGCTCGTGGTGATTTAGGTGTGGAAGTTCCTATTCAAGAGTTACCAATTATTCAAAAAGATATGATTAAAAGATGTAGAAAAACTGGAAGGTTTGTTATTGTGGCTACAGAAATGTTGGCATCGATGTATACTAGTTCCAGGCCAACTAGAGCAGAAGTAACCGATATTAGTAATGCAGTTTTGGATGGTACAGATGCTGTTATGCTAAGTGGGGAGTCTACTGTAGGAAAACATCCTATTGAAGCGGTCAAGTTTATGGCAAGTATCTGTGAAGAGACAGAAAAATATAGTAGTGAGTATTCTTCTTTGTTTACGCCAGTAAAAACTAGTGATATTACAGAAGCTATTGCAGAGGCCGTATTGACTAGTGTATCTTCTTTAGATGTAAAATCTATTGTGGTACCAACTACTGGGGGTCATAGTGCTATGGTAATGAGTAATTTGAGACCAAGTCCGATGATATTAGCAATATGTCCTAATGAAAGAGTAGCCAAGAGGTTGGCAATTAGTTATGGAGTTTATGCAAAGGTAGTAAATGTAGATGATAATAATATGGATTTGGTAGTGCATCATTGTAAGGAAGAAGCTAAAGAATTTTTATCATTAAAAGAAAAAGATATTATTATTATCACTGGTGGTATTCATGATAATCCACATATTAAACAAACAAACTTTTTAAAGATAGAAGAAATTTAATAAAAAGAATCTTTCATTTGATTAGAAGTGTTTTCTAAAATAAATGAAAGTTTTTTTATTTAAAATTTATGTTCATTGTTATTAGCGTAATAAATAATATTTGTAAAACTGTCTGTGATTGCAAGTATTTTTGGTTGAAAAAGAAAAGTCTCTGTAGTAGAATGATAATGTAGAGTAAAATAGAAGGAAGGGTAAGTATATGAAGTTAAAAGAAATACAAACAAACATTCGAGTGGGGGGGGGCAACTTTACTAAATTAAAAAGAAGTGGCTTTACCCTAATCGAACTTTTAGCAGTAATCATCATACTAGGAGTATTAATGATCATAGCAGTACCTAGTGTGACCGAGTATATTTCAAATTCTAGAAAGAATGCCTATATTGCAACGGCAACAAGATATATCGATGGAGTAAGAAATGAAGTAAATTCAGGAAAATTTCCCGTATATGATAAGGA
>CASFCU010000048.1 GCA_949293285.1 uncultured bacterium | reverse complement strand
ATTGCCACGGCATGATAACTGGGCGTTGAATGCTCTAACGGGGCATGTTCGGTTCTTTGAGGGTGATCTGGGTTTCTACTCGATTTACAGATTTTGATTTAGAGATATAGAAGGATTTATTACTTTATATTATTAAGCATTTTATTGTCTAGTGATATAGATAAAGACAAGTATTTGCCGGTTGGTTATCATAGTGATAATGATTTATCAAATCATTTTAATTTAATAATTGATAAAAAAATAATGATAATGTAAAAGTTCTGAGAAAAATAAAAAGTAACAGATAATGGTATTTTATAGGAAAAGAGGGATTTTGATGGTTTATACGACATGTTATTCATCTCCAGTTGGAAATATATTATTGGCAAGTAAAGATAATAAGTTAATCGGTTTATGGATAGAAGGGCAAAAACATTTTCTTTCTAGTTTGAAAGAAGAGAGGAAAGAGGCTGATGATATTTTGATACTAATTAAAGCTAAAAATTGGTTAGATCGATATTTTAATGGAGAAAAACCTAGCATAAAAGAACTAGATTTAGCTTTTATTGGTAGTGATTTTAGAAAAGCTGTTTGGGAAATACTTTGTAATATTCCTTATGGTAAAGTTGTTACTTATTATGATATTGCTTTAGAAATTGCTCGTCAACAAGGTATAGAGAAAATGTCAGCTCAAGCCGTTGGTGGGGCGGTTGGGCATAATCCTATTTCCATTGTGGTTCCGTGTCATAGAGTTGTAGGAAAAAATGGTAGTTTGACTGGATATGCTGGTGGTATAGATAAAAAAATATATTTGTTGAAACATGAACAGGTCGATATGAATAATTTGTTTATTCCTAAAAATAAACCTAAAAAATAAAATAACAAATCGATTATATAGATATTATTCATTATGATAATTATTTTCGATAATACTTTTTAGATAGGAAATCATTTGTTTTTCACTTTCTTTCATGCCGTTTTTGAACCATTCATTAATGGTTGCAAAGACACCATAAACATAAAAGTTTGCTATGTAGTTTGTTGGTATTTTTTCTTTTGGTATTCTTTTTTCTAAATCATTTATAAATATGTCCATTAGAATATTTCTGTATAAATTGTCAATATCATTTGCTAAGATTTGTTTGTAAAAATGTTCATGTTCTTTTATATTTGACATATATTCTTTGGCTAGTTCAAAATAGTATTCTAGTAGATTATCTGTTTTAGGTAGCTTATTCAAAGTATCTTTTTGGATGGCATGAATGGTATGTTTTAATAAATCATATTTGTCATTGAAATGATTGTAAAAAGTGGTTTTATGTACCATTGCTAATTCACATATTTCTGCTAATTTAATTTCATTGAAAGGTTTTTCTTCTAAAAGTTTTAATAATGCATCCATTAAAAGTTTATGAGTTTTTTTTATTCTTAAGTCCATTTATTATCACCGTGATTATTGTATCATAAAATGAACTTTGGTAGAATATCTTTATCATATACATTTTTTAGATAAAGTAGAATAACTATATTTATTTCAAAAATAGTAACTACTTTTTTTTTATTACTATTTTATATAATGTATTGCAGGTGATGGATTTTGAAAGAAAAAAAGAAAAAGAATTTGTTAGTTAAAATAGGTGATTTTATTGTTAATTATCGTTATTTATTTTTAGAAATTTTTATCATTTTAATGATTATTTGTGCTGTTAATATTAATAACGTATCGATTAATTATGACATTACTTCTTATCTTGGTGATGAGACAGAAACTAAAAAAGGTATTCAGTTGATGAAACAAGAATTTGGTAATTTAAATGAAATTCAGATTATGGTTACGGATACTACTTTTGATCAGGCAGTAAATATTCAGAAAGATATTTCCAATGTTTCTAATGTTGTTAGTGTTTCTTTTGATGATACTAGTCATTATTTTAAAGATAATCATGCTTTATTTGTGATTGAACTTGGTGATTTGAATGCTATGGAAAAGGAGCAAACAATAGAAGATATTATAAATCGTGTTTCTGATGTTTCTTACTATATGTATATTGAAAATGGTGAAGATGTTGTAGAAGGTATGGACATTATTTTAATTATAGCTATTATCATTATTGTATGTGTTCTTTTGATTACGACTACTTCTTACTTTGAGGTTGTTTTGGCTTTCATTGTATTTGGAGTATCTATCTTATTAAACATGGGAAGCAATTTTATTTTTGGAGAGATTTCTTATATAACTAAATCTATTGCTATAGTCTTACAGCTAGGACTTTCTCTTGATTATTTTATTATATTCATGAATCATTATATGAAAGAGAAGAATGATACTGATGATTTGATGCTTGCGGTTAAGAAGACGGTTTCTAAGTCTATTCCAGAGATATTTGCTAGTTGTTTGACTACAGTAGCAGGACTTTTGGCCTTGGTATTTATGCAGTTAAAAATAGGGGCTGATATTGGTATTATTTTATCAAAAGGAATCTTTTGTAGTTTGTTTACTGTTATTTGTCTTTTACCTTTGTTAATTATTGTTTTTCATAGAGCAATTGATAAAACAGAACATAAAAGTAGAATTCCTAGTGTTCTTCACTTAGCTAATTTTATTGTTGATTCTAGAAGAGTATTATTACCTATCTTCTTGATTTTTATCTTCTTAAGTTGTTTTGTTGTTACTAAGTATGATTATGTGTATAATGTATATTCAGTTAAGGCTAAAAATGGTAGTGATAATCAAGTTGCTTTAGAAAAGATTGAAAATGTTTTTGGAAATAGTAATAGATTGGTTTTGTTATTTTCGAATAGGGAGAAAGATTATTCTAAAGAACTTTTATTAAAAGAGATGCTTTTAAAAAATGAAAAGATTGCTAATGTTACTTCTTTGGGTGGTTATGAGGTAAGTGATGGTATTTATTTGGGGACGAAAATAAATTATCAGCAATTTTCTAACATGTTTCAGGTTCCTTTAGAAATGTCTGGACAGTTATATAACTATTTTCTTCAGTATCATTCTATTTCTTTTGATTCTAGTGAGATGGAAAGTTATTTTATTTCTTTGATTGATTTGTTGAATTTTTTATATCAGCAAAAGGATATATTAAATTTAAGTGAAGAATTAAAGATGACTATTCAAACTTATTATGATGCTTTGAATTTGTCGAGTGGGCTGTTAGAAAGTGATGATTATTCCAGATTTATTTTGGAGTTAAAGACGGATGTGGAAGGAGAAGAGACGTATGCATTACTCGATTTTGTAAAAGATGAAGCAGAGAAATATTATGATGATGTTCTTTTGGTGGGAGAGTCTGTTAGTGCTAGGGACTTGAGTGATTCTTTTTCTAGGGATAATACTATTATTACTTTAGTTACTATTTCTTTTATTGCCATTATTTTGTTTATTACTTTTAAATCTTTCAGTATTACGATATTGCTTATTTTAACGATCGAAGGTAGTATTCTTTTAAATTTTGGGTTGGCAACATTATTTGGACAAAAAATATTTTTTATCAGTTATATTATTGTTTCAGCAATTCAAATGGGTGCTACTATAGATTATGCCATTGTTTTAACAAATAGATTCTTACAGCTTCGTGGAAAACAGAGTAAAAAAGAGGCTTTAATTGGTAGTGTTAAGGATTCTTTACCTACTATTGTTACTAGTGGATTTATTTTGGTTATTGCTGGATTTTTAATTGGCTTTATAGCAAGTTCTGGTGTTGTTTCATCTATTGGCTTATTCTTAGCAACTGGTACGTTAATATCCATGCTTATTACTATTCTCATTTTGCCAGCTATACTTTATGCTTTTGATTCTATCATTACAAAGAGAAAAAATATTAAATAGTTTATGTAAATAGAAAGGTTTTTATTTAGAATCTTTCTATTTTTTCGGTTATATAATTTGTTAAAATAAAATGTAATATATTTTGGTTACGTGGTGATGATATGAAAGATTATGTGTTAGATATTTTAAATTGGTATTCTAAAAATAAAAGAGACCTTCCCTGGCGTTTTGATAAAAATCCTTATCATGTTTGGATATCTGAAATTATGCTACAGCAGACGCGTATTGATGCGGTTATCGGTTATTATGAAAGATTTATTTCTCAGTTACCAGACATTCCAAGTTTAGCTAATGTAAGTGATGATAAATTGTTAAAGCTTTGGGAAGGACTAGGGTATTATAATCGTGCTAAGAATTTAAAAAAAGCTGCTATTATGATTGTTTTGGAATATCAGGGTATTTTTCCTTGTACTTATGATTGTATTATTCGATTACCGGGAATTGGAGAATATACGGCAAGTGCTATTTCTTCTATTTGTTTTAATGAAAAAAGAGTTACTATTGATGGCAATGTTATGCGTGTTTTTACGAGATTTTATAATGATTCTTCTAATATTTCTTTTTCTTCTACTAAGAAAAAAATTCATGATCATATTCTTTCTTTTATACCTTTAAAAAGTGGTGATTTTAATGAAGGTTTAATGGAAATAGGAGAGCGTTTGTGTATTCCTAATGGCGTGCCAAAGTGTGAGCTTTGTCCTTTGAAGAAGGGGTGTTTAGCGTATAAAAATTCTAATTATTATTTATTTCCGGTTAAATTAGAGAAAAAGGAAAAAAAGATTGTTGTTATGACAGTAATTCTTTTAGTATGGAAGCAAAAATTATTTATTCAAAAGAGAATGCAGGGTGGTTTGTTGCAGCATTTATTTGAATTTTTGAATGTAGAAGGAAAAAAATCTAAAGAAGAAGTTTTTCATTTGGTAGAAGAATATGGAAAAATTTCTAGTGTTCAGGAAAGTATTGTCTATACACATGTTTTTACTCATAAGAAATGGGAAATGTATTCTTATATTGTTTATCTAGATGATGTTATTCATAGTGATTGTTTTTTTTCTGTATCTGATATAGAGAATCATTTTGCACTGCCTACTGCCTTTCAAGTTTTTTTATCCAATTTTAAAAAAGAAGTATTGCAAGATACTTTATAAAGGGTATATTATGATACAATGTAATGGGTGATATTATGAATCCAAATGAGATTAATGTTTTGGTGCTTGCTTATTTAGGTGATAACATATATGAATATTATGTTAGAAAATTCTTAATTTATAAAAAAATATCTAATGTAAATGATCTTCAAAAGACGGCTGTTCATTATGTTAGTGCTGTAAATCAAGCTAAATTTCTAACTCAAATGTTAGATAGTAATTTTTTATATGAGGATGAAATTCTTATTATTAAAAGAGCTAGAAATCATAAGAGTTCTTCTCATCCTAAGAATTGTGATATAATTACTTATAAGTATGCTACCGCGTTAGAAGCTTTGCTTGGCTTTTTAGAATTACAGAACAACAGGAAAAGAATAGAGGAAATAATGAATTTTATATTGGGAGGAAATATATGTTAGTGTATGGGAGAAATGTAGCCAAAGAGATTTTGAAAAATAATAAAATTGTTAAAAAAATCATATTGCAGAAAGATTTTTCTGATAAAGAGATTATTTCTTTAATAGAAAAAAGAAATATTAAAGTGGAATATCTTGATAAAAAAGAATTTTCTCGGTTTGATAAATTTTCACATCAGGGTATAATTCTTGATATAGAAGATTTTTGCTACACTGATTATTCTCTTTTTTTCAATGAAGATAATGCTAAGGTAGTGATTTTAGATCATATTGAAGATCCACATAATTTAGGAGCTATTATAAGAACTTGTGAGGCTGCTGGCATTACTGGTGTTATTATTCCTAGGAATAGAAGTGTCGATGTTAATTCTACTGTTATGAAAACTAGTGCTGGTGCTTTGGAAAATGTTAAGATAGCTCAAGTTACCAATTTAGTTCACGTTATTGGTGAGCTTAAAGAAAACGGATTCTGGATCGTTGGTACTGCCATGCACAGTGATACCGATTACAGAGATATTGACTATACTGGTAAGATTGCTTTAGTGATTGGTAATGAAGGGAAGGGAATGAGTAAAGCTGTTACAGAAGAATGTGATTTTGTAGCAAAAATACCTATGTATGGAAAAATTAACAGTCTAAATGCATCAGTTGCAGCTGGTATTATGATATATGAGATGATCAGTTTAGACAAATAGGGGGATTTTGTTTGAATTATAAAGATATGAATGATTATGAACTGGTTTATCAAATAAAAGAAAATGATGAGGTTGCTTATAGTACCTTATTTGATAAATATTCTTTTATTGTTCATAAATTAGCTTATGATTATTATTCTAAAAATAAGAATATTGGTATAGAAATAGAAGATTTATATCAAGAAGGCTATTTTGCTATTTCTATGGCAGTAAGGGATTATAATCAAGATTCTTCTCTTTTTTATACTTATGTTACCTTGTGTATTAGAAGAGAAATGGAACGCTATATCAAATTTTGTAAAAGAAATAAACAAATGGTACTTAATAGTGCAATTTCTTTAAATGCTTCTATCGATTTTGATAATGAGTTGTTTTTAGAAGATGTGATTGCTTCTGGTGAAGATTTAGAACGGTCTGTTATTTATAATGATATATTAAGGAAACTTTTCTTTTATAGGTATGATTTGAAGTTTGAAGAATCTTTGGTTTATGAATTAAAACTGAATCAATTTAGTAATAGTGAAATTGCAATATTACTTGATATTTCATATAAGAAGGTGGATAATTATTTGAGAAAAATCAGATCAAATCTAGTTTCACTTTATAAATTTTTGTATTGATGTTACAATGATAATAGGTGATGATATGGAGACTTTAGAACAGTATTTTTCATATTGTAAAGATTGTGATATTTCTTTTATATTTTATCAATTGTATAAAAAAATGAAAATTATTCATTCTAACGGAATGTATGTTCCTTTGGTAGATTCTAGTCATGTTTTCTATGATGGAGATTTTTCTTTTGATTCTATTTCTTTATCTGATGATATTGCTAGTGATAAGAAAAGGAATATTTTAAGTTTGACTAAACTTTTTTTAGGTACTTATTTATCATTATCTACTGAATTTAGAGATTTTTCTTCTGTCAATACGGATTGGTTTTGTCAAAATATGAATGATATTGATTCCATTATAACAGGTGATGATTTTTTACCGGAGTATTTTCATTCTGTATTTTTAGATAATGCGGACAATTATTATTGTGATTTTATTGATGAATGGAAGAAGAATAGAAATTCACCAGGTTTAAATCACGGCTATAAAAAAGTGCTTAGTAATTCTGGAAGTAAGTTTTATCAAGATCAGTCAGAACCTATAAAAGATGTAATCGTAGAAAAAAGAGCAGCTTTTATAAACTATTTGTTTTATCCTGTCTTGATATTATCTTTAGTTTTGCTTGGTTTTGTTTTTTATACCTGCTTTAAATATTTATCAATTTAGGCTTTTTATGTTATATTAATATATAACTTTGAGGTGATTGTATGTCATTTACTACTAATGTGAAAAATGAAATCTGTATGTTAGAGTTTTCTGTATCAGAAAATATTGCATTTCTTTCTGGTTTTATTAGAAGCTGTGGTAAGTATTCTTTGGATAAAATTGAATTATCTACTGAAAATGCAAAAGTAGCTAAGAGACTATATACTTTATTTAAAAGTTTATATAGTGTGGAAGTTTTATTAGAACAAAAGAAAATGGCTAATTTTAACAGTAAAAAATTGTATGTAATAACGGTATTTTCAAAAGTGATTCAGATTCTTAGTGATTTATCTTTCATTGATGAAGATAACAATTTTATTTATACTCCTAAGGAGTATATTATTGGTTCTATTGAAGAAATGAAAGCTTACTTGTGTGGCAGTTTTTTAGCTAGGGGTAGTATTAATGATCCTAAAACTTCACAATATCATTTGGAACTTTTATATGATAATAAATATGAGGCAGTTTTTGTTCAAAGAATTTTAAATCAATTTGATATGAATTCTAAAATTATTATGAGAGATACTAAATATATGGTTTATATTAAAGAAGCTGAAAAAATAAGTGACTTTTTGAAATTACTTCGAGCTAGTAAAGCAGTTTTATATTACGAAAATATAAGAATACATAAAGAACAAAAAAATAAAACGAATCGACTTAATAATTGTGAACAAGCAAATATTGATAAGATTGTTGCAACTGCTCATTTTCATATTAAGCAAATAAAGGTTATTGATTCTCTTTTGGGAATAGAGTTTTTAGATGATAAACTCAAAGAAACTTGTTCTTATCGGCTAAAATATCCAGAAGCATCTTTGAGTGAATTGAGTGAGATTATGACAATTGAAACCGGAAAGAGTGTTTCTAAGTCCGGGCTTAATCATCGATTTAGAAAATTGAAAGATATCTATGATAGGTTAGTTAATAAAGAAAAAAAGACTTAAAATAAGTCTTTTTCGTGTTGTAATAGAGAGATTATATTTTATCTATTTCTTGTTTTTCTATGACTTTGTCAATAATTCCGTATTCTAGTGCTTCTTTGCTTGTCATGAAATAATCTATTTCGGTATCTTTATTTATTTTTTTTAAGCTTTTTTTGGTGTTTTCTGCCAGTATTTTATTTAATTTTTTCTTTAACTTTATGATTCTTTCTGCACCAATTTTAATATCTGTTGCTCTTCCTTCAACACCACCTAATGGTTGGTGAATCATGATTTCACTGTTTGGAAGGGCGTATCTTTTTCCTTTTTTTCCACAAGATAATAGAAAGGCTGCCATGGATGCTGCAATTCCTATGCTTATTGTCGATACATCACTATTGATGTAGTTCATTGTGTCATATATAGCCATTCCAGAAGTAATAGATCCTCCTGGAGAATTGATGTATAAATAGATATCTTTTTTTTCAACAGAATCTAGATATAAGAGTTCTGCTATCACACTATTTGCTAAATCGTCATTAATCTCTCCACTTATGAAGACGATTCGTTCTTTTAATAATCTTGAGAATATGTCATAACTTCTTTCATTATTTCCTTCTTTATCTACGATTATTGGTATTAAGCTCATTTTATCACCTATATCTATATTAGTTGAAAGTGTTAAGTTTTATTCATAATTTCAATAAAAAATGAATTTTATAGAAATTTTATGTAATTTGTGTTAATATGGTAGTAAGAATAGAAAGGATGAATATGATGGACGGCAATATAAAGCTTAAAATTATGGGCGAAGAACGTGTAGTTGCTAGTGGAACAATGCTTCTTGATTTGGCTAAAGATTACCAAGATAGATTTCAATATCCTATCATACTTGCTAAAGTGGGAAATGAGTATCATGAGTTATCTGAAGCTATTCTTGATAATGATGAAGTGATTTTTCTGGATTTAAAAGAAAGAAGAGGAAATTCTGTATACGTTAATGCTTTGATTTTCTTGATGGCTTATTCTACCTGTGAATTATTTGGAAAAGATGCTAAAGTAATAGTGAAGTATTCTATTGATAAAGGAATTTATATAGAAACTAATTTTGATTTTGATGAAAAAAAATGTGCTCTTTTGAAAGAAAAAATGCAAGAAATTGCAAATAAAGATATTGCTATTACTAAGTGTAGAGTGAATAGGACTGAAGCTTTGGAGTATTTTGAATTAAAAAAAGAGATGTCCAAAGTTAATTTACTAAAATATAATGTAAATAGTCACATTGTTTTATATAAAATGGGTGGAATGTACGATTACTTTTTTAGTTTAATGCCTACATCTACTGGTAGTCTTAAGTATTTTGATTTAAAATATTTAAATAATAAAGGATTTGTTCTTTTATTTCCTACTGTATATATAGATGGAATCAAAGAATATGAACATCATCCTAAATTATTTGAAGTATTTAAAGAATATCAAAAATGGGCTGATATGATGAAAATTGGTAATGTTCCGGCCTTAAATAAAATTGTTTCTACTGGGCATGTTGATGATATTATAAGAATTGATGAAATGTTGCAAAGTAATCGGCTTTTAAATATTGCAAGAGATGTTGTTTCTAAGAAGAGTAATGTTAGAATTATTTTGATTGCAGGTCCGTCTTCTTCGGGTAAGACTACGAGCTGCCGTAAGCTTTCCATGTATTTACGAAGTTTTGGGCTTGAGCCTAGAGAAATATCTATGGATGATTATTTTATAGATAGAGAAAAAACGCCAAAAGATGAAAATGGAGAATATGATTTTGAATGTCTAGAAGCAATTGATATTAAGAAGTTTGATTCTGATGTTTCTTGCCTTCTTAACGGTGAAAAAGTAAAACTGCAAAAATATAATTTTATAAAAGGAAAATCTGAACCGGGGGTCGATGAAGTATCTCTTGGGAAAGATGAAATTTTGATTATTGAAGGAATTCATGCATTAAATGAAAGTATTTTAACTTCCATTGACAGGACTAAAAAATATAAGGTATATTTGTCTCCTCTTACTATATTAAATATAGATATTCATAATAGAATTTCTACTACTGATAATAGATTAATTAGGCGAATTGTAAGAGATAATAGAACTAGAGGACATAAGGTAGAAGATACGCTTAAAAGTTGGAGAAAGGTAAGATTAGGAGAGGAAAAACATATTTTCCCTAATCAGGATGCTGCAGATGCCACTTTTAATACGGCACTTATTTATGAGCTTGGTGTATTGAAAACTTATGTGGAGCCTCTTTTGTATTCTGTTGATAGAACTAGTCCTTATTATGAGGAGGCAAGACGTTTAATAAATGTGTTAAAAACATTTTTGCCAATACCATCTGATGCAGTACCAGATGATTCTTTGCTAAGAGAGTTTATTGGTGGAAGTTGTTTTAAATAGAAAGGATGAGATGAAATGATTAGAGTAGCAATTAATGGGTTTGGAAGAATAGGGAGATTGGTTTTTAGGATTATGGATAATAATCCAGAGTTTGAGATAGTAGCAATTAATGATTTAACAGATGCAGAACAATTAGCATATTTGTTAAAGTATGATACGAATCATAGAAATTATCGTGTAGATGATATTTCTAATGATGAAAATAGTATTATTATAGGTGGTAGAAAGATACCAGTTTATGCGAAAATGGATCCAGCAGTGCTTCCTTGGAGAGATCTTGGAGTAGACGTTGTGTTCGAATGCACTGGAAAATTTACTTCTTTGGAAAAAGCTAGTGCTCATATTCAAGCAGGAGCTAAGAAGGTTATTATTTCTGCGCCAGCTAAAGGGGATTTGAAGACAATAGTATATAATGTTAATCATGAGACATTGGATGGTAGTGAGTCCATTATTTCGGCAGCTTCATGTACTACAAATTGTCTAGCACCAGTTTTAAATGTTATTGATCAATTTTTCGGGATAGAAAAAGGATATATGACTACAGTGCATGCCTATACTAATGATCAAGCTACATTAGATATTCCTCACAAAAAAGGTATTAAGGCAAGACGTGGTAGAGCTTGTGCTGCTAATATCGTACCTGCTTCTACTGGTGCTGCTAGTGCTATTGGTAGTGTACTTCCTAATTTGAAAGGAAAACTTGACGGTGCTGCTATGCGTGTTCCTGTATCTACTGGTTCTGTTATCGATTTAACTTTAGAGTTAAAGAGAAATACTACCGTGGATGAAATTAATGAAGCGTTAAAAAATGACGCTAATGAAACACTTAAGTTTACAATGGATCCTATTGTATCCAGTGATGTTATTGGTCTAGGATATGGTGCAGTAGTTGATGGTTTATCTACTAATGTTTTAGAAGTAAATGGTCGTCAATTGGTAAAGGTTGTAGCTTGGTACGATAATGAAATGGGATATTCTACTCAGATGGTTAGAACTGCTAAATATTTAATGGAAAGATAAGAATTTAATTGGTATTTGTTTTATAAGAATTTATTTTCTAGTGGAGGTTTACTAAATGATGAAAAATAATAAAGGGTTTACATTAATAGAAATCATTGG
Organism: uncultured bacterium; assembly: GCA_949293285.1. Taxonomy (GTDB): domain Bacteria; phylum Bacillota_I; class Bacilli_A; order RF39; family UBA660; genus RUG13868. Next base: position 373 of record CASFCU010000048.1, on the reverse strand, counting down.
AGTAGTAATTATATTAGGGATATTAGCTATTATTGCTGTACCTTATATCACTAAAAATATGGAAAATTTTAGGGATGATTATTATGTTAATATAGAAAACACTTTATTATCATCAGGACAAGAATTTTATACAGATAATAGAAAATATGTTCCTACTAAGTTTTTAGAGTCGTCAAAGGTGACTATTGGCACACTCGAAAGTGAAAATTATATAGATGAAGTATTAGATTACGAAGGGAATAGCTGTAATAAAGATAGTTATGTCATTATAATTAAGAAGTCAAAGACAGAATATGATTATCATCTTTGTCTTGTTTGTGAAGGGGATGACTATGATAATACCGATAAGAATGAGTGTGATAGTTCGTGGGCA
>CASFCU010000047.1 GCA_949293285.1 uncultured bacterium | reverse complement strand
GTCTAAATCATATATCATTATCGCCAAACAAAGATAAAGATAGACTAGCTGATTAAGGATATCTCCTTTCTTTATCTTTTGTTTGGCTAATATTATTATACCTCATTTTTATTTATCAGTCATTATATTTAACACAACTTTTGTTAAAAAACTTAAAGTAAATTGCTTTAAAAAATATCTTCTTGAAAAGTATATATAAAAATATTATAATCATATTAAGGTATGGTGAATAATTATGATTAATAAAAATAAGGGATTTACTCTAATCGAACTTTTAGCAGTTGTCGTTATACTAGGAGTAATTATGACCATTGCAGTACCCAATATAATCTCTACATTAGACAAAAACAAAAAAGAAACATTTCTAGAAGATGCCAAATCGATGATAAGTGCAGCAGAATATAAAATAAGAAGTGATACTTCTATTGAATATCCAGATCAGTATAGTGTTGTGGTATTAAAACTAGAAGATTTAGATAGCAGTGACTTGGAAATGTCACCTTATGATACATACTATTCAAAAGAAAAATCTTTCGTTGCCATCACTAAAGAGCAAGTATCAGAATCATCAGATTATGAATATGTCTATTATGCGCACTTAGTATCTTGCACCGATGAAAAATGTGAAAATTTAGAAGTCGATTCAGCAGCCTATAATAGAGGGATAAACTTAAGTAGATTGACAGACTTAGACACTTCTGATAGATTTGACCTAGTACTAAAAGGTGCTGATGTAGAAAGAGATCTAATAACTACTCCAGAAAGAATTAAGGAAATGCTTGACAGAAATAATGTAAATATATATTAATTTGAATATTAGTATATTTAGGTTATTGACAAAAAAAAATATTATGATAAGATTAATTTATAAAATAAGAGAGGAAGGAAAATAAAAATGAAAAAAACAAACAAAAAAGGTTTTACATTAATTGAATTACTTGCAGTTATCATTATCCTTGGTGTATTGATGATTATAGCAATACCAAGTGTAACACAGTATATCTCTAATTCGAGAAAGAGTGCATTTGTAGACAGTGCTTCTGGGTACATCGATGGTACTAGAACTATGGTTAACGAAGCTCAAAGAGTACAATTCTTTGATGTTAACACATTATACTTAGTTCCAGTTGGACATGATGAAACTCAATCTTGTGTTTCTCTAGAAAAAGGAGGAGCATCTCCATATTCTGATACATGGGATTATGCATATGTTGGAGTTACTTACAATGGAAGTGGTTACAACTATTACTTTATAGCTAAAGATGGTTCTAATCAAGGAATTAACTTTGTAAGCCAAAGAGATTTAGCAGATGGAGGAACTGACCTTGTAGTTTCTGGAAGTAATGCATTAGCAAATTACACAAATCTTTCTACTTCATATGCTGGAAATACAGATGTAACTTACTTAACTAGTGAACCTGCAGAACCTGAGGATGAAACTCCAGTATGGACAGATGCTACTAATGCTGCTGACGTTGAAGGATTTGCAGAAGTTATTTCAGCAGAAGAAAATGGAAAGACTATTACTACAATCCAAGTACTTGGTGTAGATAGTTGTAAATAAAAATAATTAAAGATAGTAATAAGTAAATTCAATTAGTAAAAAGGATGGGTTACCATCCTTTTCCTTTGCTTTAAAAATAGATTTCTTGCTTTTTATAAGATTTTATACTAAAATCTATTTGGGTGATAGTTATGTTAATAATAGGAAGCCACGTAAGTTTTACTTCCAAAGAACAATTACTAGGAAGTACTGTGCAATCGTTAGAATATGGAAGTAATGCCTTTATGTTTTACACCGGTGCACCACAGAATACATCAAGAAGTAAACTATCGATAGCTAAAACGAAAGAAGCAATCACTCTCATGAGTGAAAATGGAATATCATTAGAGAATGTAATCGTTCACGCACCTTATATCATTAACCTTGCTAACAATAAAGAAAAAGACAAATATGAGTTTTCTATAAGATTTTTAATAGAAGAAATTAACCGTTGTGAAGAGCTAGGAGTAAAATATTTAGTTTTGCATCCAGGGAGTCATGTTGGATTAGGAATAGAATTAGGAATACAAAACATAATTCATGCTTTAAACAAAGTCAATAAAAATAACCATAGTATTATAATTTTGCTCGAAACCATGGCTGGAAAAGGCAGTGAAATCGGTTCTAATTTTGAGGAGTTAAAAACGATAATTGATGGTATCGAAGAAAAAGAAAAAATAGGAATATGCTTTGATACTTGTCATTTGAATGATAGTGGCTATAACATCAAAGAATTTGATAAAATACTAGAAGAATTTGATCAATTAATTGGAATGTCTTATCTTCATTGTATTCATATTAATGATAGCAAAAACATAATCGGTGCCAAAAAAGATAGACATGAAAACTTAGGATATGGTACGATTGGATTCGAAACATTACTCAATGTAATTTACAACCCAAAAACAGAAAATATTCCAAAAATACTAGAAACACCTTGGATAGGGGAAAAAGCACCATATAAAGAAGAAATTATTATGATTAAAACTAAAAAATTTAATAACAAGCTAAAGGAAATAGATAAATAACTATTTCCTTTTATATTTATTATACAATTCTAAAACTTTATCATACGCTTTAGGACTAAGTTTTTCTTTTAATTCATGAAACAAAGAAGTAGCATCACCTTTATAGAAGACTTGCCAATAATTTCTTATATACAAATAGATTACTTTTAGTTCTTCATTCGTTAACTTTACACCTTCTTTTAAAGCAAAATTGTTTATATCTTCTTCTGTTAATTTATCGACAAATTCCTTAATAACAAATTCCATATTTTCACCCATTAAAAATATATTAAATAACTTTTAAAATATTACACAAAATATTACTGTGATAATATGAAAAGGAATAAATATAAAAAAGACATAAAAAAAGAAATAAACAAAAGACTAAATATTTTTAAAGTAATCATTTATATAGCATTTATCATCCTAGTATTTCAAATAAGCTATCTCATTATTTTTAAAAATAAACATTACAACGCTTTATTAAATAAAATGACTAGTAATACTTATGAATATGCTAGTGTACCACGTGGGAGAATTTATGATAGGAATTATAATATTATTGTAGACAATCAAGAAGTTGCCACTATCTATTATCTTAAACCCAATAAAATCGAATCATACAAAGAACTTGAATATGCTTCTAAAGTATCATCACTATTAGATATAGATTACTCAAAACTCACTGAACGTATGTTGAAAGATTATTGGTTAGTAGATAATCAAGATATCAGTAATCACTTAATAACAGAAGAAGAATGGGAAAAATACGATAGTAGAAAATTAGACAGTAATGATATTTATTATCTAAAACTAAGTAGAATAACAGAAGAAGAATTACAAAAATACACGGAGGAAGAAAAAAAGTCTGCCTACATCTATTATCTTATGAATAATGGGTATTCCTATGAAGAAAAAATAATCAAAAAAGGAGATATTTCCGATTTAGAACTCGCTCAATTTTTAGATAGTTTAGAAAGCTTACCTGGATTTTATGTGAAATATGATTGGGAAAGAATGTATCCCTATGGAGATACATTCAGAGCTATGCTAGGAAATATATCTAAAATAACAAAAGAAGATAAAGATTATTATTTATCTCGTGGGTATTCATTAAATGATATTGTTGGTATCAGTTATATTGAAAAACAATATGAAGATATCCTTCGTGGTACAAAAGGTACCTACACAATAGAAAATAATGAGATTATCACGCTCACAAAGGGAGAAAGAGGAAATGATATTGTACTAACCATCGATATTAAACTACAACAAGAAATAGAAAAGATTTTAGTAGAAGAAATAACAAAGATGAAAAATGAACCGGGAACAGAACTTTTTAATCATGCTTATGTTGTAATTAAAGAACCGAATACTGGAGAGATACTAGCAATGGCAGGAAAGCAAGTAATAAAAAAGAATAACAAGTATCAAGTATATGATGTAACGCCAGGTGTACTTACAAATCCAGTAACACCAGGAAGTGTAGTAAAGGGTGCCTCTATGCTAGTAGGATACAATGAAAACGCAATAGAAATCGGAGAATATCAACTAGATGAATGTATTAAATTATATTCTAAACCCAAGAAATGTTCTTGGAAAACACTAGGGAAAATAAATGATATTACAGCTCTTAGTCAATCTTCAAATGTATATCAATTTAAAACCGCTATGAAGGTAGCAGGATTTCATTATGTTTACAATGGAAAATTTACCAATACAGAAGAAGCTTTTCAAAAATATCGAAAAACCTTTAATGAATTTGGACTTGGTGTTAAATCAGAAATTGATCTTCCAATTGATGGAGTTGGAAATATTGGAACTAGTAACGAACCGGATTTATTATTAAATTATGTAATAGGACAATATGATACATATACAACAATGCAATTATCTGAATATATATCTACGGTTGCAACAGGAGGAATCAGATATAGACCACATTTATTAAAAGAAGTTCATAAAAGTGATAATGGTAATGAAATAGGGACTCTTTTATATAAACAAGAAAAAGAAATAATAAATAAAGTAACGACGAAACCAGAATATATGGAAAGAGTACAACTAGGATTTAGAGAAGTAATGACCACTGGATTAGGTAAAAATTTTATGGGGAAAGTAACTAATCCTGCTGGTAAAACTGGGACCTCTGAATCATTTTTGGATACCGATGGAGATGGCGTAATAGACACACCTACACTGACAAACTCTTTTGTTGGCTATTATCCATTTGAAAATCCGAAAATGTCAATTGCCATAACATTTCCTAACATAGTAAGTTCAGATAGTAATTCGAGAAGTTACGGAAATATTAGAATAACTAGAATGATTTCAAATAAATTCTTTGAATTATATGGATAATATGATATAATTACCTCCGGACAGAAAAGTATTTTCAATAAAATTTATAGAAATAACATAGATAAATAAAAAAACTTTTGCAAAATATAAATTTTTTGATATAATACCAATAGAAACCAAGGAGGGAAAAGGATGGCTAAAGTAGGAAATAGACAAGATAAGATTCTTGTATGTCAAAGTTGTAAAGAAGAAAATTATGTTACTTCTAAAAATGTAAAGAATACAACGGATCGTTTAGAATTAAATAAATATTGTAATAAGTGTCAAAAGCATACTGTTCATAAGGAAAAGAAGTAATAATAGGATGTGGGTGAAATCATATGATAAATGTAAATGATATTAAGAATGGATTAACAGTAAAAATAGATAATAATTTATACCAGGTTGTTGAATTTCAGCATGTAAAACCTGGTAAAGGTTCAGCTTTCGTTCGTACTAAATTAAAAAACTTAAGAACTGGAGCAACCGTTGAAACGACGTATAATACCAATGTTAAATTGGAAACAGCACGTATAGAAAAACAAAATATGCAGTTTTTATACTCACAAGGAGATACTTATTACTTTATGAATATGGTAACTTATGACCAAGTAGAACTTAAAAAATCTCAACTAGGAGACGATTATAAATTCTTAAAAGAAAACCTTGAGGTTATTATATCTTTCTACGAAGGAGAAGTATTGGGAATGATTTTACCAGATAAGATTGAATATATTATAACAAAATCTGAACCTGGAGTAAAAGGTAATACAACTTCTACTGCAATGAAAGATGCAGAACTTGAAAATGGAATGGTAATAAAGGTACCAATGTTTATTGATGAAGGAGAACAGATCCTTGTATCGACAGTAGATGGAAAATACGTATCAAGAGCATAGTAATATGCTTTTTTTGCACTTTTAAAAAATAAAAGAATCTGGGAAAGATGATAAAGAAACTTATAATGGATATACGTTATGAAATTGTCAAGAAAAATAAAGTGGAATCATACGCTAATAAGATATGTAACAATTTATCTAACATAAATCAATCAAAAACAAAAAATTATCAGTGTAACTATTTAAAGGGTAAAAAATATGGATGTATAAATATAATAATCATTGTCGATTTTACCAAATTATGATATCATATTGATACATTTTTTCCAAGGGGGATAATAATGAGAAACTATAATGAATTTTTAGAAGCTAAAAGTTTAATAAAAAGGAGAGAATATAAAGAGGCAATAATAATTCTTAGAAAACTATATGACTTAGAGCCAGACGATAGGTTGATAAAATTTGAACTTGCAAGAGTTTTAACAAAAAATAAAAAAAGTCTGATAGAAGGAAAGAGACTTTTAGAAGAATTATTATCAACACCAAGTCATACTTATGCAAAATTAGAACTAGGTAGATTAGAAGCTAGTGAAGGAAATATCGAAAAAGCTAGAAGCTATTTTGAAGAATTGCTGACCGAACAAAATAAAAATTATGCAAAATTAGAGCTAGGTAGATTAGAAGCTAGTGAAGGAAATATCGAAAAAGCTAGAAGTTATTTTGAAGAATTATTATCAACACCGAATCATACTTATGCAAAATTAGAGCTAGGTAGATTAGAAGCTAGTGAAGGAAATATCGAAAAAGCTAAAAGCTATTTTGAAGAATTATTATCAACACCTAGTCATACTTATGCAAAATTAGAGCTAGGTAAATTAGAAGCTAGTGAAGGAAATATCGAAAAAGCTAAAAGCTATTTTGAAGAATTACTGACCGAACAAAATAAAAATTATGCAAAATTAGAACTAGGTAGATTAGAAGCTAGTGAAGGAAATATCGAAAAAGCTAGAAGTTATTTTGAAGAATTATTATCAACACCGAATCATACTTATGCAAAAT
>CASFCU010000046.1 GCA_949293285.1 uncultured bacterium | reverse complement strand
CTTTAATTTAATATCTTCATTCAATGATCTAGAGATTTCAGAGATTAAACAACTTTTGCTTTTAGATAGTCCATATTGCATATCACTAATAAACTTTTTACCTTGTTTATTTATTCCTTCTGAAATTTTTTTAGAAAAATTCAAAATTTCTCTTTTCGTTTCATAACAATCCATAGTATAATTAGTCATAGGGAAACACCTCCAATATTTTTGTTTAGTATTAGTTTTTATGTTCAATTAAATTTTACTAAATTTTGGAAGTTTTTTCCTTATTTTTGTATAAAAAAAGTGAATCTGTGGATAACACATTTTCACTTTTTCTTTTACCTGTTAAATTTTACCGGAACTCAAACCTAAACAAAATAGATATAGTAAACTAAATATAGAAAATAAAAAAGAGCTGACAACACTAACTTATAATCATTTAAATAAAAGAAGAAAAAAGAAAGTATTTCTATTAACTGTTCTCTTAAGCACAATATTTTTAACAAAATTTAATATAGAAAAAAAATAAAATTTTTTTAACCATATTCATCCTAATTCTATAAAATAGGAGAAGCCTTATTATCAAAAAGGTGACTATAATGAATTAGTAATATCTTTTTTTAAATACAAAAAAGAAAACAGAACATTTCAAATCATTTACAAAGCATGAATCTTCTAACTGTTTCTCTCTGTATTTTCGTGTTATCAAAATGAAATATTCAAAATAAAAGAAAAAACTTGATTAGCTCTGTAAACAAAAGAATTTACATCATCCCCCTGTACCTTCTACCTAGTTTTTAAAATTCTATATAATAACTTTAATGTTTTTACTTTCACCTTGCCTATTACAAACCTTCTTCAAAAAAGAAAAATATTCTTGACCTAGAGTTAGCTCTATCGATTAAAATAAAACTATCTAAAAAATAATGTAGGAAACAACAGTAATATAAATGAGAATCAATAAAAAAACTCTCAATCACTGAAACAAAGAAATTTGCCATTTGACAAAGAAGGTGATGAAAAAAGAAATGTCTTAAATGGTAATGAAAAACAGGATTGATAGTAATCAATAATAAAAAAAGAAATTATTTTATGAAATAAAATTCACAAAAAGGAAAAAATAATGATAGAATAAAAATGATTTACAAAAAAAGAAAGGAAGATGAAAAATGGAAAAATCTAAAGTTTATTTTACAAATGAAATTTCAAAGGATAGCTTAGTTAAAATATATGAAAAATTAGGTGTAGAACTACCAGGAAAAGTAGCAGTGAAACTACATTCAGGAGAACAAGGAAATCAAAATTATTTAAGACCTGACTTTGTAGAAGCTCTTGTAAAAAGAGTTAATGGTACAGTAGTAGAATGCAATACAGCTTACCCAGGTGCTAGAAATACAACAGAAAAACATAAAAAACTAATGGAAGAACATGAATGGAGCAAATATTTCAATGTAGATATTATGGATGCTGAAGGGCCAGACATGGAATTAGACATTCCAAATGGTCTACAGATTAAAAAAAATTATGTTGGAAAACATTTAGCAAATTACGATTCCATGCTAGTATTATCACATTTTAAAGGTCATGCTATGGGCGGATTTGGTGGAGCTTTAAAACAATTATCTATTGGATGTGCCTCTTCCTATGGGAAAGCTTATATTCATGGTGCCGGGGATGCTAGTGGTGACATGTTTAAAACAGACCAAATAAAATTTGTTAAATCTATGGGTGATGCTGCAAGTAGTGTTCATAAATACTTCAACGGTAAAATAGTATATATCAATGCAATGGTAAATATTTCAATCGATTGTGATTGTAATGGAAATGCATCGGCTCCTTGTATGAAAAACATAGGAATATTGGCAAGTACCGACCCTGTTGCAATAGATCAAGCATGTCTAGATATTGTTTATAATAGTAATGATCCTGGAAAAGAAAAACTAATCGAAAGAATTGAAAACAAAAAGGGAGCTTATATTATAGAAACTGCAGAAAAACTAAATACTGGTTCAAAAAAATACGAACTAATAAATATAAATTAAAAAAAGAAAATTATATGTAATTAACCGCATATAATTTTTTTATCTATTTCATCATAAATTTACTATTTTTTAAAATAAGTTTACATAAGTCCTCGCTTTATTAACTCTGGTATCACATATTCACCTAATATACTACCTACTTTAATCTTCTCTTTTATATAATTTCTGTCTATCCATAAAATCTCTTTTATTTCGTTATTACACCTTATTTCACCAGAAACCGTTACAATATAAGTTGTAACACGAATCGGTTTTCCAGAAAATACAGCAACATCTTCATAAGTTCCCATATAAGAAAAAGATTCAATACATACACTGATCTCTTCTAATAACTCTCTTTTCAAAGTCTCAAAATCAGTTTCATTATTCTCTCTTTTACCACCAGGGATAATACATTCTTCTCTGTTATTTTTTTTACGTTGCACAAGAATCTTTTTATCCTTTAAAATAACAGCACCAACCTTATCAATCATCTAACATACTCCCTTTAATAATAATAGAATAACAACTATAAAAGTAAATGTCAACTAACTAATTATCTCAAATTTAAAGAGACTAAAAAACAAAATTTCTCCTAGACAATAAAAATTTCAACACTCTCAATACAAAAGAACGGATTACCCTTTGAAATTCTCATACTCTATTTTAAATATTCTGAAAAATTGCTATAATTAACACAAAAGATAGAGGTGATTAAAATTAAAAATTCCCGTGAGATTCTGAACAAAATTGATATAAACTGTCAAAGTAGCATTAGAATTAGTGATAACATCATCATTTATTTTGATCCTTACAATATAGAAAATAGAAAAAATGATGCAGACTATATTTTTATTACCCATCCCCATTGGGATCATCTAGACATAAAATCCATTAAAAACATAATAAAAAAAGATACTATAATCGTAGCACCAACTAGTGTCATTAAAAATCTAGATCACTCATTCAATACATTAGAAATAAAAACAAATAAAAATTATCACTTTCATAATTTAGCATTCAAGACAATTCCCTCTTACAACATAAAAAAAGAATATCATCCAAAAGAAAGAAATGACACAGGGTACCTAATAACTTTAAATCATATAACCTACTACATACCAGGAGATACCGATTTAATAGATGAAATAAAAAATATCAAAGCAGATTGCATATTCCTACCAATTGGAGGAACTTATACAATGGATAAACAAGATGCTGTAGCCATTGCTAATATTATAAATCCTTCCGTTGCAATACCAATTCATTATGGACTTGCTGTAGGAACAAAAATAGACGCCCTTTACTTTAAGGAACATCTAAATAAAGAGATAACCTGCAAAATTTATTTTTAACTAGAAATAATTAGAAAAGCCTCTTAAAGAAAGGGGCTTTTTCTAATTTCTCTTGTAGAATAATAATTATTTATAAATTTTCTTTAATCTCCGGAAACAAGTCATAAAGATTAAATCCTAATAATTGATCAAAATATTTTTTCAATTTGCATGTTTGTTTTATATGATATTGAGTTTTAGCATAAACCCCATGTCTTAATAATAGATCAATCATTCTTTTATCTATTGTTAAAACTTTAGTAGTGCACATCAAATCACATAAATTTATAATTTTTTCATAAATTGAGTATTCATCCTGTATATATTGTTTTACAAATTCATAATTAGGATTATTTTTATCAGTTTCATCTCTATCATTGGCTAAACAATTAATATCATGATTTAAAAAAGAATGTTTTAAGCAAATACCAGCATATTCTTCTCTATACCCTAATGACTTTATATACTCATAACCATCTATTGCATGTGACAAAACACCATCCATTTCACTTTTAAAACTTCGACCAATATCATGAATATAACCAAGTGTCTTAACATAATCAACATCTAATGACAATGCTTTTGCTATCTTTCCGGCAGCATTTCCAACACAAACAGAATGATCTATCCAGTAAGTATTCTCCCTTTCACTTCGAAAAGCATCTATCATTTCCAAAGCTTGATGACTAGTTAATTTCATTTTCTCATCTCCTAAAAACATATCTACAAATAAGACTATTGTTCTTTTCCACAATGCTTACAAAATTTAGAATCTGCATCAATGGATTTGCCACAATATTTACAATAAACAGTATCCGTAACAAAACCTTCTTTAATTGCTCTTGCAGTAATTTCAATTGCATCTTTAGAAATATTTGCCTGTCTTGTAGCCATATCTTTTAAATTTTTTTCATTTTTATCTAACACTTTTTTTCTTGTCTTGACAGCAATGTCACCCATAGTAGAACCTATATCCGTTAAATCATCCTTAGATTCATCAAACATATACTTAGTAGCTTTAATATTCCTACTCATAAACTTTCCTCTTAATTTTGGACTAAACATTAAAATAAATACCAAAATAAAAATTACAATTACTAAAATGGGTACTATAGTAAACATAATAGTAAAAAAAATATCATTCATTTGTCTTCTCCTTTATCAATCAAATTATCATCTATCTTCTAACGTCTAAATCATCATAACCATATTTATATTTTATTATTTTCCATTTTTTATAACTTTTCTCCGTCAATTACCATTTCTATTTGTCCCTAACAGAAAAACTCTATAATTAATTATATCAAAATTACACTATTATTTAAACTTTTTTTAAATTTACTAATTTTACTAATGTATTTGGACACTTAAAGCATATAAAAACGAACTATCTCTAGTTCGACTAATTTCTCTATGGTGCTGAAAACAGGACTTGAACCTGCGACCTATCGCTTACGAGACGATTGCTCTACCAACTGAGCTATTTCAGCATAAAGAACTATCAACTAAAGAGTCAATAATTCATGTAACAATTCTTCTTCATTATTCAGTTCAAAATCTTCTATTCTGTCTACCCTACATTTTTCAGCAAGTATAATTGCTTTGACCTTATCGACAGCATTTTGAACCTCATCGTTAATCACGATATAATTATACTTAGTCACTTCATTAATTTCCTTATAGGCATTTTTAAAACGTTCAATTATCTTATCTTTTGTTTCTGTATTTCTTTTAACAAGTCGGTCCTTAAGCTCTCTCATACTAGGTGGCATAATAAAAATAAAAACGCCATCATTCATTTTTTCTTTCACTTCAAGAGCACCTTGAATATCTATTTCAAGAATAATATCTTCACCATTATTAAGAGCTTCTACCACTTTATCTTTTGGAGTACCATAATAATTATCACCATGAACTTTAGCATACTCTAAAAAGTTATCTTTTTGTATGCCATCTTCAAATTCCTCTTTTGTAACAAAATAATAATCTTTGCCATCCACTTCGTTTCCTCTTGGTAACCTGGTAGTCATCGAAACAGAAAAACGCAAATTATCTACCTGCCTCAATAACTCAGCACAAATTGTACCTTTACCTGCACCAGAAGGACCAGATAAAACAATCAAAGTTCCATATCTTTTCTTTTTAACCATATTAACCTCACATAATTTACCATATTATATAACAAAATTAATATTTTTAAAACTTTTTTCACAATAATTGTGGAAAAAACATCAGAAAAAAGAACTTTTTAAACAATCTTGTTGAAAATAGTGACTACTTCATATTTAACATATCAATAACATGACTGTCAATGTCTTTCAATATAATTTTTCCATTATCAACTATAATATAACTGTGAACAGTACCATCCCTTGGAAGAGAAATAGAACCAGGATTAATAAAAATATGAGCATCATCCTTTTTAATAAAACCAGTATGAAAATGTCCATATGCCATAATATCAAAATCAAAATCAGGTAAATTAGAAATATGATATTTATTTCCATGAGTACAAAAAACTTTTTTTCCTTCTATATCCAACATAAGACTATCATGAAAAGGAAAATCAGAAATTGTCTCATCTACTAAAGAGTCACAATTTCCTTTAACGACATATAATTTATCTTTTAAAGAATTAAGAATATGACTAACTTCCATAGGATTATACTCTAAAGTTAAACCATTCGTTGGTCCATGATAATACAAATCCCCTAAAATAACAATTTTATCAGGGTTTTCCGTACAGCAAATTTCCTGTAACTTTTTTGCATAATAAGAAGAGCCGTGAATATCGGATACAAACAAAACTTTCATATAACAACATCTCCTTTACCAAGAACATAAATAACTAATATTTTTAGTAATAGAAAAACAAAAATTAGAACTTAAATATATCATACCTTGTCACTACTTGACTTTTTAGTATCTGAAATTTTCTTTAAACCCTCCGAAGAACCATCGAATGCTCTTAAAACCTCGACAGGAAGTGCAAAAACAATTGTATTAGACTGATCAGAAGAAATATCATTAATAGTAGAAAGTGTTCTTAAATGAAGAGCCCCTGGGACACTAGACATATTTCTTGCCGCCTCTGCTAAATTACGAGAAGCTTCCACTTCTCCTTTTGCCTTAGTAATTACTGCTTGTTTTTCTCTTTCTGCTTCTGCCACTTTAGCAATTACTCTCTGCATTTCTTCAGGAAGAGCCACATCTTTTAACTCAACATTTTCAACTTCGATTCCCCAAGGATCCGTAAGTTTATCAATAATTCCACAAATCTCTACAGAAATCTTTTCCCTTTCCGATAAAAGTTCATCCAATGTTACTGCTCCCACAGCATTTCTCATCGTAGTTTGCGCTAACTGCTCAATAGCATAAAAATAATTTTCCACCGCTAAAATAGCCTTAGAAGCATCAAAAATTTTATAATAAATCACTGCATTAATTTTTATTGATACATTATCTTTAGTAATAGCATCTTGTGCCGGAACATCTACCGCTTTAGTACGAATATCAACTTTTTTATAAGACTGAAAGATTGGTATCACAAAATTCCATCCCGGATTCATAATCTTACTAAATTTACCACGATTAAACTTAATACCTCTTTCATATTCATCTACCTGTACAACCATAATAGGTAAAACAATAATCAAAATAACAATAGCAACAATCCAAAACATAAACTACCTCCATTTAATATAACTATTTTAACTCACTTTTGATTAATCTCTTATACTCTTCTACACCAGGTTGATTAAAAGGATTCACATCTATAAGTAATGCTCCCACTATAGAAGATAAAATAAAGAAATGTATCAACTCACCCATCGAATGCTCATTTTTCTCATCAATAGTAATAATATTACTAGGAGTATTTCCATTATCATGAGCAAGAGCAACTTTATCTAAAGCAATCCTATTAAGACTATTCAATTCAATGTCATACTGATCTAAAGAAATTTTAAAATCTTTCTCTATTCCAATAACTGTCTCAAAAACAATCTTATTTCCTTCCTGTAAAAATTGACCAAGGGAATGTAAATCTCTAGTATTCACACAGGAAATTGGTAAAATTCCCTTACCATCTTTTCCTTGTGTCTCAGCAAATAACTGCTTAAGCCATTCCGTAAAATAAGAAAGCTTATTATTATATACAACAAAAGCTTCGACAATCTTATTCTTATTATATAAAACATCCCTTATAATAGCATATTCAATTGCTCTATCAATTTTATCAAAAGAATCTTTTGCTCCCTCCAACAATTTAGCAACATTAATACCAGCAACCGACATCGGTAAAAGACCAACTGGAGTTAATAATGAAAATCTTCCACCTATATTTTTAGGAATCGAAAAAGTAACATAATCTTCTTTATTAGCTAACTCTCTTAGATTGCCATCTAAAGGATCAGTAGTAACAATAATTCTATTTTTAAGAACATCTTTTTCATACTTTTTCTTCATTATATCCATAACTAAAGAAAAAGCAATAGAAGTCTCTAACGTATTCCCAGATTTAGAAATAACATTTACAATAACCTCTTTATCACGCAAATATTTAAAAGTTTCATAATACTCCTCAGAAGATAAATTAGTTCCTAAAAATATAATCTCAGGGCTTTTCTTATCATATGGGCAAGATAAGGCCTCTATAATTGCCTTACTTCCCATATAAGAGCCTCCTATACCAATGACTAAAAAGACCTCACAATTTTCTCGAATATAATCCGTTATGTTGATAAGTTTTATAAGCTCTTTTTTCGAAATAAAGGAATTTAACTCATTCCAATAAGCTAAATCCCCATGAATGAATCTTTCCTTTATTTCTTTTGCTTTTTCTAAATACACTTCTTTATCTTCTTTTTTTACATATTTGCTAATATACTTATGGAAATCAAAATTTATCATCCATTCCTCCTAATATTTACTATAACAGCATGTAACCTTTTATCATTTTTAAGTGTAATAAAATCTTTACTACTCTTATCTCCATCGATAACAATATTCTCAGTATCATTAAAATTAACTTTTATTTTATAAAGGGTATCCATATATCGATACTCGATCTCAAAAGAAGACCAAGAATTAGGAACACTAGGTTTAATTCTTAAAGTATTTCCTTCTTTCTTGAAACCAAGAATCTCAACGATTCCAACCTGATAAAACCAACCACTACTTCCAGTATACCATGTCCATCCACCTCTAGCTGGATTAGAATGATTACTATAAATATCTGCAGCAATTACATAAGGCTCTACTTTATACGTTTTTACTGCTTTTTTATTCAAAGATCGATTAATTGGATTAATCATTTGATAGTAATTGTATGCACGTTCATTTTCACCAAGTTGTATAAGTGCCATAATATACCAAGCCGTTGAATGTGTATACTGTCCGCCATTTTCCCTGATACCAGTAGGATAATCCATAATATAACCAGGATTATTTAAAGATTTTGAAAAAGGTGGAGTAAGAAGTTTGATTATTTTAAGATCAGGATCAACAAGATACTTCTCAACAGATTGAATAACAGACTCGATTCTTTCTTTTGGTATCACAAGAGATAAAATAGAAAAACTTTGAGAAATTAAATCTATCTTACATTCATCATTTAAATGAGAGCCTAACATATCACCATTATCAAAAAAAGCTCTTAAATAATAATCTCCATCCCAAGAAACACGATTAAGTGAATCTTTCAACTTGTCTAAAAATACTACATACTTATCTACTTTAAGTTTTTTATATTTTTGAGAAAGAGCAATAAAATCTCTCATGACCATATACAAGAAGAAACCAAGCCATACACTAGTACCTTTCCCTTGAATTCCAACCTTATTCATTCCATCGTTCCAGTCACCACCACCCATAAGTGGAAGTCCATTTTCACCAAGTTCATTCATTGACTTCTCAAGTGAAATTAAACAATGTTCATAAATGGTTGCCTTATCAGAAGTATAAGTATAAGTAATTCCTCTTTCAGCCTCACCTTCTAAAAGCTCTTGCCCAGAAACAAATTCCACTTTTTCATCCAAGAACTGATAATCACCACTGATTTTAACATATTGATTAACAGCATAAACCAACCATAAAAAATCATCCTTATATCTACTTCTTAACCCCATTTTAATAATCTCATGCCACCAATGAAGAACATCCCCCTCTATAAATTGGTGCTTTGCATTATTGATAATTTGATTTTTTGTTCTTTCTTCATCAACAATACAAAGATTTACCGCATCTTGTAGCTGATCTCTATATCCAAATGCTCCACCTACTTGATAAAAACCTGCTTTAGCATTCAACCTTGCAGAAATAGTCTGATATAAATACCAACCATTAATAATTGTATTAAAACTCTGATCAGGAGTTTTCACTTTAATAATTCCTAATCTTTTCATCCAATCTGATTTCACAGTTTCCAATTCTCTTTCAATCTTATCATTGCTATTATATTTTTTAACTAATGACAAAACCTGATCATTTCCAATTTCTGTTCCAAGAAGGAACGAAAATTCTTTCATTTCTCCGGCATCAACTTCTATTTCAACTTCTATCGATTTAAAGATAATCTTATCTATAGAATAACCAGTAATAGGTAATGTCGAACTCATAAAAGCGGTAACGTGTGAAAAATTAATATTATAAACATTTCTTATCAATACAGAATTCATCTCTTCATAATAATCTGACAATAAATATCTACTAGATTTCTCCTCGTTTGGACCAAAAGTTGGATTAATCCAAAAAGTAAGTTTATACTTCTTTCTACTCTTACACTTGTTTTTAAAATGAACCTTATAAAACTTTACAGTATCACAACTACTGACAAAATGTGTAGTATCCATAGAATAATTAGAAGTATTATGAACAAAAGTAGAATATCCAAAACCATGAACAGCTCTAATAGGATTCACAACTTTATCATCTACTCTAATTCCTTCGGACTTATCATTTAATACAATATCATTAGTCCAAGACGTAATTTTAAACATTTGACTATTATATGCGTAAGTAAAACCACACTCATTATTAGTAACAATACTTCCAAATTTATCATTAGCAAGAACATTACACCATGGAGTTGGCGTATCTGGATTAGTAATGATATACTCACTACCATCGGAAGAGAATCCTCCAAAATCATTATAGAACAAAAGGCTATGGCCATCGAAATCGTCACCAATAGATTTCTCATACTCGATTGGCTTATAACTAATCATTTTATTTTCTTTTTGGAGTGTTTCAATACTATCTTCTAAAGAAGTACTACGTCTCGTATCAAATCTAAGTCTTGCAACCATATTAAGTAAAATAGTCTCTTGATCATTTACATCATTATCATCTAAAACAAAAATTTCACCCGGAGTAGCCATAAAATCATATAAAGTATTCATTCGATACTTCTCTTTTTCTATTTCTCTTTTAATAATCGGTTTATATTCATCTTTTTCCCTATTAATAATGACAATATCAACAAATATAGATCTGCTCTTATAAAATTCATAAGCCTTTAATACTTCTTTTACTAAATTAAGAGATTCACTTTCATGTACTTCTACCAAAATAATCGGATAATCTCCCGTAATACCATATTTCCATAAATTAGTTTGATTCATACTGTTTTTAGTCAAAATATCTTTTCTTTCAGGATTTATAAAATGCCTACTTGTCTGATATAAATAATTAAGCATGATATTGTAATGTCTCATATCCGGACCATTAACACCCAAAAGTTTCGTATTAATGTTATTAGCAAGAGTAGCATACTCAAAAGCTGTTTTAATTTTAGCCTCCGTATCATATGCATCTAAAATAATATCGATTTGATCTCTTGATTTACTATAACCACTTATATAATAAACCACTTTCTCAGAATTCTTAGGAATCACTATATTAGTTCGTAAACTAATTACCGGATCAATATTGGTTCCTACATGGTTAGAAAGGCTACCACTCTTGGATAATGCTAGTGGATAATTAGTATTTCTATTTCTTCCTATAAAACTAGCTCGTTCTGTTTCATAACTAATATAATGTTCATCTTCAAGTACTAAAAGTCTATTAAATAAATACTGAACAATCTTTTTATTATTATCCTTTCGACACATAACAACACTTTCATGTAAAGAATCATACTCACTACTAACAAAAAGATTCTTAAAAGTTCTATGAGTAATATCATCTATATTCTCGATAATAATAGGTTCTGTATAAGTAGTAACTTCTAACTTCTTATCTTTATTAGAATGATTTCTTAAAGTAATTTTTCTAATTTCTGCATTATGTTCTTTTGTCACAATAATTTCTGTCTTTGTTGTAATAAAACCATCTTGTCTAATAAAGTTAATTCTATCACTAGCAAAAACAATATTATACTTATCAGGTTCTACATTAGTCGGTGAATAAGTATTAGACCAAAACTTTCCGCTTTCCACATCTTTAATATACACGAACATACCATAATCTTGTTCAGTTATCTTTCGATATCGATTAAGCTGTATTTTTTTATATCTACTAAAGCCATTTCCTCTATCATTGATAAGTAACAAATAATCATTATTAGAAAGAACAGAAACCTCTGGAATTAAAGATAAATAATTAAATTCTCTGATATCATTTTCAACAATTTCCTTTTCATAATTATATTTTTTATACCCATATATTTTTAGATCAATAATCGGATTAAACTGAATCTTTTCCTTTAAAAGAATTTCAATAGACTGAACTCGAACATCATGATGAAAATAATTTCTGATAACATCTTTTTTTAAATAATTAGCAAGACTTGCTAAAATCATACCTTGATGATGAGAAAAATAAGAAAGAACAATTTCTTTATCATCATAATCATAAGATTCAAAAAAGCCAAAATCACTATAAAGTCCAATTTCTTTTAACTTATTGATATTATGATATACTTCTTTCGGATTCGTAGTAATAGCCAAAATAGAAGCATAAGGAGAAATAACAATTTCCTGTTCTTTATCTTCCTGCACCTTCAAATAAGGAGTAGAAAAAGCCTTATACTTATAATTTAAGCCATCATCTAACTCTCCATAAGCAGACTCAGATATTCCCCATGGCATATTGGTATCTACTTCCTTCATATATTCCTTCTGACAATAAAGAGCAAAGAAATAACTCTCATCAAGCAAAGTATTTGGGTAACTCTTCATAAAAATAGCAGGCATAAAATACTCAAAAGAAGTACCAGACCACGAAGTAAGTCCCTTATATTTTTTAAAACGTATCAAAGACTTATCAAGACACATCCAATGTTTAAAAGAAACATCACCTTTAGCAATAGCAACAAAACCTAAAAGTCTACTTTCACTTGCAAATTTATTATAATTATATATCGATAACTTCTCTTCCGTCGTATGATAGGTAACACTAAATACATCCTTATCAGTATACAACTTTGAAAAATCCATATTATCAAATAAAGTCTCTATTCTATTCATCAAATCAATAGATCCATTATCACGTGCAAACTCCTTTGCAACTAAAAAACTAGCAGCAAGATTACCATTATCTACAGAAGAAATATCATACGGATACATTTTTTGCATCGTCTTCACATTATACCAACAATAAATAAATCCATTCCACTTCTCTAACTTTTCAACAGAAGAAATCACTTTATCAAGAATTTTAATAGCATGTTCTCTTTTGATAAATCCTAGCTCACAAGCAGAAACAATGGATACAATAGACATCCCTATATCCGTAGGAGAAGTTTTAACATCTTCCTTTACTTCACGATTAACCTGATAATTATCTGGTATCAAATAATTATTTTCCTCATTTAATAAATAATCAAAATATAGCCAAGTTCGATAAGCAACATCCGATAACTCTTCAATATCTTTTTCATTTAGTCTCTCTACTTCTTTTAAATTCTTTTTACTAACTAACCACAAAATAAAAGGAGCAATCAAAAAAGATAAAATAACAATAAGGCCTATCATTAAATTTTCAGGATGAATAATAACCAAAAGAATGATTAAAACAACTGTCACATAATTCGGTTTAAAAGCAGAAATATAAGTCGATAGCTTACTATTAATCACTTTACTAGCATCCTCTGCCGTAAGCCAATTAAGTAAATTCTTATGACTAATAAACATTCTATAAAATGACTTACACATAGCATTAATATGCATATATGCCACATAAGGAATCGTTATAAAATTGATATAAAGTCTAGAAAATAAGGCTGTAGTACCATAAGTCAAGGAATCATAATGTTTAAAGGAAGCTACTGTTCTTTTTTCTATACTAAAAATCTCTCTTAAATAGAAGAATATTGGCAAAGAAATAATTAATAACACAACAACAGTAGTCAAGATAGCATTTCCCATAACAAAAGATAACAACAATAAAAGTAACATAGAAGGATTAACAAAATATCTTCTAAGATTATCAAATATCTTAAACTTCTCTACAGGATTTAAAGGATTCTTAACTTTTTCTTTCTTTTTATTTCTAACATGTGAAAATAGCCATCCTGATATTTGAAAATCTCCCCTAGCCCAACGATGCTGACGTGACATTTCTACTAAAAATTCTGCCGGAAAATCCTCAAAAATTTCAATATCCGAAGTATAACCACACCTTAAATAATTTCCTTCTAATAAATCATGACTCAAAATTAAATTCTCAGGAAACTTATCACCAATCACGGTATCAAAAACCTCTAAATCATAAATACCTTTTCCAACAAAACTACCTTCATCAAAAACATCCTGATAAAAATTAGGAACAATGGAAGAATAAACATCAAATCCACCAATTCCGGCCATTAACTGTGAATAAGTCGATTGATTAGTAGACTCGATATCAACACTTACTCGAGGCTGAACAATACCATATCCCTTCACCACTTTTGTCTTTTCCTTATTTAAAACCGCTCTATTAGAAGGATGCGCCATAAGTCCTACTAAACTTTGCGCCGAATTAAACACAGACTCCGCATCGGCATCATACGTAATAACATACTTTATATTACACTTAAGATTCGATAACGTCTCAACATAAACATATTTCTCTTTCTCTTCTTTAGAAAGCCTACCCAAAAGTAATTTATTAAAATGAAGAAGCCCACCACGCTTTCTCTCATATCCAAGATACTTTCCCTCAGAAGGATTATAAACTCTCTTTCGATACATAAAGAAAAACATTTCCTTACCGTACTTCTGATTCAACTCATTTGCTTTTTCAACACCATAAGAAGCAATCACCGAATCATTCTCATAAACTTCCTTAGAATATTCCATACAATCAGCAAGTAAAGTAAAATATAAATTAGGAGTTTTATTAGCTAAATAATACTTTTCCAAACATTTATACATATTATCTATTTTCTTAGTATCTTTAATAATTGTAGGAATAACTACCATAGTAGAATATTCCTTTGGAATCCCCTTAGAAAAATCAAGCTTTGGCAATGCTTTCGGTTTATTAAACTTCATAAACAACTTATTAACTACTTGAATAACTACTTCACTAACAGGAACAAGAAGTAATAAAAAACAAATAATAAAATTATCTAATAAATGAAAAGATAAAAAATAACAAATAATAACAACCATCAAAATAATCAAAGTAACATAAAGATAGAATATTCTATTCGTATTTTTCTTTTTAAAAAGATAATCAGCAATCTCTTTACCATTTTTAGAAGTTTTTTCTACAATATCATTAACGTACTTATATTCATCAATTTTCTTAGTATTTGCAATAATCTGTCTTCTATAAAGAAGTTTAGACTCTTGTGTCATATTTTTATAAACAGAATTTGTTAATAAAAGTTTTTCTGTCTTACTGATCTTATCACAAAGCTCATTAACCTCTAACTTAGAAAGAGTCCTTAAATTATTAAATAAATTAGAAACTAAAATATTATCCTCTATACTAGATAAATGCTCTTGATTAATAACTTCCTTTAAATCGACTTTATTTTCTTCTAAAAATTCATTAAGTTTCTGAAAAATAGCATCTGATTCTTCTCCTAATTCTTTTAAACTAGCATTTAAATGATACAAATACACAGGATGTTTAAGCAAATAATCATCAATATCAATATAATCATCCAAATTAACTGAAATGCCATTTGTTCTATCACGATCAATTCTATCCATAAGGTTTTTCACCTTTAAGATATCGACCTGTTTTTCTTCTCTTTTAATACAAAGTTTATTTAATTCATCAATTAAAATAATAGGAATTAAAACAGGAATAACATTTATCGTAGGATAAGAAAAATAACAACTATTCTTATTCTGATAATGATTCAATTCCTTTAATAACGTGGCCTTATCCAAATTATAATTATGTTTATTAAATATATTGATTAATATTCTATACATCTTTTCATTAACATAAAGTACAGTCTTAATATTTTTTTTCTCTTTAAAAACCTTTTTAATGAAATTCTTATTTTCTACCACTAAATAATAGTTATCTATTATCCATTCATTAGTAGAACCGACATAATTATGATTTTTGGTAAGCTCGACAAGATTCTCATAATAATCCTCTATATTCTTACAATTTTCCAAAAAACTTGTATAAATCTTATTCATATAATCTACTCCTAACTAAAATTTTATTTATCTTGTACAAAACTTATTTACCTAATTATATCATAAGTTTAAAAAATATGTTAAAATATAATTAATTAAGGTGGTTTTATGACGGAAAAATCAATATCGAAAATTTCTCTTTTTATCAATTTCCTTCTCTTTTCAGGAGTAGGAATTACAATCATTTTCTTTAGAACAAACTATCTAACATTGTTTCATTTCGTAACATCCATACTGATTATGGGACTAGGAAGTATATCATTAATACTAAATATTATAAAAGCAAAAAAAGCAAAAGATATTGCAATATCACTATCTACTTTTATCATTGGAATATTTTTCTATAACAACAAAACAAAATTCTTATCACTTTTCCCAATTATATTTGGAATATACATGCTAGTAAATGGAATAATTAAATTTATAACATATCTAATATTTAAAAAAAGAGAAAACAGAAAATTTTACAATGTTCTATTTGGTAGTTTCATTGATTTCTCTTTCAGTCTCATCATGCTCACCAATCCAAGTAAAAATATCAACAGATTAACCGCTATATTGGGAATATATTTAATCTTGTTTGGAATAACCTACTTTAAAGATTTTCTAAAAGAAGCATTCCCGAATAAGATAAGAAAAAAGAAAAAAAGAAATTTTCGAATAACTCTACCAATTATATTTTCGGTCATGATTCCCTATAAAGTACTTTTAAAAATAAATAAATTATTAAAAGAATGGGAAACTCCCGTAAAGGTACCAAATAAAAAAGTAAGTGGAAAAGTGGATTTAGAGATTTTTATTCACGTAAAAAATAGCACCATCGGAAGATTTGGACATGCTGATTTATTTTTCGATGGTACAGTTTACTCATACGGATGCTATGATGAGCAATCTAAAAAATTAATTGAACTCCTAGGAGATGGTACTTTTTTTGAAGTAAAAAGTAAAGAAAAATATATCAAATTTTGCAACACCCACTCCGACAAAACGATATTTGCCTTTGGATTAACATTAACCAAAAGAGAAAAGGAAGAAGTAAAAGCAAAACTAGAAGAAATTAAAAAAAATACCTATCCATGGAATCCTAAAACAAAAAAGAAAAAGAACAAAATAAAAAACGATTATGCAATATCACTAGAAAAGGAAACAAAAGCAAAGTTCTATAAATTTTATAAATCGACCTATAAAACTTATTTCCTTTTATCTACTAATTGTGTCAAACTAGTCGACGAAGTAGTAGGAGCAACAGGAAGTGACTTACTAAAAATAAATGGAGTAATAACACCAGGAGCTTACTATGAATATCTAGAACAAGAATTTAAAAAAGAAAAGAGTAATGTAATAACAAAACAAATCTATACAAATCAAAACATTGAAAGAAAGAAGAAACCGTAACTACGTCTTATATATACATTTATTATCATAATCATTAACAATAGCAATAATTTCATTTGCTATTGTTTTCAATTTTCGAAAAATAACTTTCTTAAAAAACGTAGACTTTGTATATTTCATCTCCCAATCATAAAGTTTTTTAAGGAGAAAATTTAGCCTTCGATAGCTTCCCTCTTTTCCAATCACATTATCAAAAAGAAAAGAAACATCATCTATCAACCCTTTAAATCTAAGACTGGAAATAGTAGAAATAAAAGTTCTATTTTTCATAAGAGTATCACATATAAAAGACTGAAAATAATAAGCTTTGGAGGTATAAAAAGAACCACTAATTTCATTTTGCAAAGCAAAAAGCATATGATAAAATTCGACATTATCAATGTGATAATTTCCAAACGAATTAATAATATTAATAATTTCCTCAGTTTGCTCTGTATTAATAATCTCTTCTAAAAAGACTTCTTCTGATTTCTTAAGAAAATTCAACGTTTTTCTCTCATAAATTAAATAACTCAATCCAGTCCTTAATT
Organism: uncultured bacterium; assembly: GCA_949293285.1. Lineage (GTDB taxonomy): Bacteria > Bacillota_I > Bacilli_A > RF39 > UBA660 > RUG13868. The sequence continues at coordinate 10,823 of CASFCU010000046.1, read as the reverse complement.
TAACAAATTGATCATCAAAAGAAATTTCATTATTCATAGAATTAACAGCATGATTAAACTCGTGAACGATATTATCCAAAAGATCAGTTAAACTTGCATTTTCATATTGATTAAGAACAATATACTTATTAGTACAATAGCCCTTAGAATCTTGCTTCAACTCTCTATTGAAACTTGCCATAACAAAATCATCAGATTGCTTTCCAATATAAATCCTAACATCTAGAAAGGTCTTCAAAATAAGGCTTTCATAGCTAGAATCGTACTTAACAACAAAAGCTGGCACAATTAAATAAAGAAGGTGTCTAATATTACGATCATAACCATAATCAAAACAAAGCTGATCAACAAACTCAATATACTTATTTAAAAAGGGATTAATATTATCCTGATGTAACTTCATAACTTCTCCTCATCATATTCATCGTACATATTACCAACAATTTCTTCGATAGCATCTTCCAAAGTAACAATACCCAAAAACTCTTCATCATCATAAACCAAACAAAAACTTTCTTTCTTTTCTTGCATATATCTAAAAACATCATCGATTTTTGCCTTTGAAGAAAACGTAGAAACTGGCCTAATTATTTTTTTTAAATCGATGCTTCCATCACGATGCTGCATAATTAAATCCTTAACATTTAAAATTCCTATAAATTTCTTTTTCTTATCATCATAAACAGGAAATCTAGTATACCGAGATTTCTTAATCTTGGAAATATTATTCAAAATAGAATCGTGAACATTAAGAAAAACAACTTTATTTTTTGGCGTCATAACATGAACAACTTCCGTATCATTAAATTTAAAAATATTAAACATATACTCTTTTTCTTTTTCTTCTATAATTCCTTCTTCATTACCTAGAAGAATCATCTTTTTAATATCCTCTTCCGTAAACTTATCATCTTTATCTTTTATATGAAATATTTTACACACAATATTTGTAGAAAAAGTCAAAAATTTAATCAGTGGATAACAAATAAACATAACTACTCTGATTAAATCAACAAAAGTATAAGCAATTTTAAAAGGATAATTAATAGCTAATTTCTTAGGAACAAGTTCACCAAATACCAAAGTAAAATAAGAAAGTATAATGGTAATAAGAATCACTAAAATCGTTCTCAATGTAGAAATTGGTAAAAAAGGCACTTCGATAAATTCCAAAAAATAATCAGCAAAAGTATCAGCTGCAAAGGCACTAGCAAGAAACCCAGCTAAAGTAATTGCTATTTGAATCGTAGATAAAAATAAACTAGGATTATCAATCATTTTTTTTACTTTGATTGCTCTTTTATTTTTCTTTTTAATATCTTCTTTTAATTGAAATTTGTCAATAGATAAAAAAGAAAGCTCACTAGCAGAAAAAATTCCGTTTATAAGGATAAGAATTATTAGTAATAAAACATTTCCAATCATAAAGACACCTCAATTATTAATTATAACACAACTAAGACTTTTTGTCCTTTTCTAACAAAGAAGCAGGTTGAATAATATGACTACCATATTTATCTTTAATACTATCCAAAACCGCTTGAATCTTCTCGTGATCATCCACTTTATTATCAATAGATTCAAATAAAGAATTTTGAGAAACTCTTTTATTCGTAAATCCAGAAAGTCTTATTCCTATATTTCTAATCTTCTCAAAATTCCAAGCTTTATACAAAAGTTGTATAACATCGTCATAAATATCATCATTAGAATTAATAGGAAAATCAAGGGTTACTTGTTTAGAAAAATTGATAAAATCATAAGTTTTAAAGGTAATAGCAATCACTGTAGTATAAAGTTTTTCTCTTCTTAAACTTCTCCCAACTTCATCGACTTGCCTTAAAAGAATCCTCTTTATTTCTGAAATATCATCAGTATCTTTTTCTAAAGTCCAAGAAACACTAATACTTTTATTTTGAGAAATTGTAGAATCTACTAAAGAATCATCAATCCCATTTGCTCTTTCATAAATATCCTTGCCGAATAATTTAAATTCTTTAACCAACCTTTTAGGATCACACTTAGCAACATCACCTATAGTATAAAATCCCATTTTTTTAAGTTTAAAAGCTGTCTTTTCCCCAACCATAAACAAAGAATCAATAGGTAATGGCCAAAGTTTAGCTTCTATTTCATAATCAAACAAGGTATGTACCTTATTAGGTTTTTCAAAATCACTGGCCATCTTAGCACAGAGCTTATTATTTCCTATTCCAACATTTACTGTAAATCCAAACTTAGAATAGATTTCGTCTTTTATCTTATAAGCAAGTTCTATGATATCATCATAAAGGTAATGTGTCCCCGTTAAATCAAGAAAACACTCATCAATTGAAAACTGTTCTAAATCTGGAGAATAATTACTAATATAATCAATCATTTTAGTAGACATCTCTTTATAATAACTCATATCAGCTGGAAACACCTTTAAATTAGGACATTTTTTTCTGGCCATATAAATAGTCTCTGCTGTATGAATTCCCATCTTTTTAGCAACCGGTGATTTAGCTAATACAATACCATGTCGAATCGATTCATCTCCTCCTATAATAGAAGGAATTTCTCTAATATCAATTGGATATCCACTATTCAAAAGCTTAACGGCAGTCCATGATAGAAAGGCATTATTGACATCTATGTGGAATATAATTCTAGACATAATAATCACCCAATTAAATTATAGAACATACTTTCGAATAATGCAACAAACAAAGAAAAAAAATTGCTATTGAATTAAGCAATTTCCCGTCATTTCCTTAGGAATATCCAGTCCTAATAAATATAGCATGGTAGGGGCAATGTCTGCCAATTTCCCATCCCTTAAAGAAATATTTTCTTTAGTAATAATACATGGAACAGGACTTGTTGTATGACTAGTAACAGGATTGTGATCATCATCCCACATCATATCACAATTGCCATGATCGGCAATAACAATTAAGATTCCATCCTTTTCCATAACCTTGTTGTAAATTTTTAAAAGACATTTATCCATATGCTCAACCGCTTCTTTGGCCGCCTCATAGTTACCAGTATGTCCAACCATATCTCCATTTGCCAAATTCATAATAGTGACATCGTAATGTTCAAATTCTTCTAAAAATTGATCAGTAACCTCATAAACACTCATCTCTGGTTTCAAATCATATGTTTCGACCTTAGGAGAAGGAACTAAAATTTTCTTCATATCACTATACTCTACTTCTTTTCCACCATCAAAGAAAAAAGTAACATGGGCAAATTTCTCTGTCTCTGCAAGTCTAAGTTGACTAACATGATTTTCATGCAAATAATCAACTAATATATTTTTCATATCCAAATCATTAAAAGCATGAGAAGCCTTCACGGATTCCACCACAGGAAACATCGTTAACACCTTTAAATGAGTAAACTTCTTTAACACTAAACCTTTTTCTTTAGCCAAATCAGAACAGAAAGAAGGATTCGTAAGACAAGTAAACATTTCTCTTAAACGATCTTTTCTAAAATTAAAGGTAATAACACCATCACCATCTGTTATCGGATGGGAATCTATCACACTAGGCACAATAAATTCATCATAGATTTCTCGATTATAATTTGCTTGAATCAAAGATTGATAATTATCGTATTTTGGCCCTTCTCCATAACAAATAGCATCATAAGCTAATTTTAATCTATCGTAATTATTATCTCTGTCCATTCCATAATACCTACCGGATATGGTCGAAATCTTACCAATGCCCAATTCATGAATCTTATTATTTAAAATATCTAAATATTCAAGAGCACTCTTCTCATAAGTATCTCTACCATCCGTAAATAAATCAAAATAAACATTCTTTATATTATTTTTCTTACACATATCAAGAAGTCCCATCAGATGATTAATATGTGAATGGACACCACCATCAGATAATAGTCCAATAAAATGTAAGTTAGAATCATTTTTCTTAACATGCTCAAAAACTTCTAATATTTTTTCATTCTTATCAATACTACCATCCTGTAAAGATTCTGTTATTGCTTCAAGGGGTTGTAAAGCAACCCTTCCACTTCCAAGATTCATATGCCCTACTTCACTAGTTCCCATTTGACCCGCTGGCAGCCCCACATAAGGACCACTAGCTTGCAAAAGAGAATGAGGATACTTACGACTTAACATATCAAAAGTCGGTTTATAAGCATTAAGAAAAGCATTCCCATCACTATCCTTCCTAATACCACATCCATCCAAAATACATAAAACTAATTTTTTCATAAAACCTCCTATACCATATCACTTAAACAAAAAGTAGCATAAAAAGGAATATAGCGAACATTCTTTTTTACACAAAAATTATCCTGAGTAATTCTAATTGCTTCCACTACCTTATATTTATCCATAAAAAGAGCTAAAGATTTTGATTTTGTCTTACTATGAGGAACAAGCTCTATAGGAACAATATTACCAGTTCTAGTTTGAATCACAAAGTCAATCAAAGCCTTACCTTCCGATTGATAATATTGCAAACTATAACCATTATGAACTAAAGAGGTGGCCACACTATTCTCATAAAGAATCCATTTAACATCAAAATCATTTTTAAATATACTCTGATTAAGATGCATTTTCTTATACAAAAGCCCACAATCATTAAGATAAACTTTAAAATTATCCTTATCTTTAAAAGCAGAAAGAGGAGACTTCACATCTAATAATTTATAACATTTATAAATAAATCCATTATTATGAAGAAAATTTAGTGAACTCTCATATTCCTTTGATCTTCCTCCTTCCTTAATTAATCCATATTGAAATTTTTTATTTGCTTTTGCTAACTGTAAAGAAACACTATCATATACTTCTTGACTCCTAGTAATATCAATCAAATTACTTTGAAGGCTCATCTCTTTTCTATAAGTATCGATTATCTTATCAAAAACAGAATTGATCAGCAACAAATTCTTATCTGTAATAGAAAGATAAACTGCTTCCGGCATACCACCCGTAACAATATAATCATCAAAATATTCCATTGCTACAGAATGAAAAGGCATTTTACTATTATTTTTAAAAGAAAGTTTAATAAAATCGATAAGTTCCTCTTTACCAATAGCCATAAGATATTCTTCAAAATCCATAGGTAACATGGACTTAAATTGTAATTCCACTCCCTTAAACCGAGAAAGATTTTCCTTAAGTGAAGTAATCATAATAATATGATAATCATTCTTAAATTTTCCAAAAGTTTTTATAGAATTAACTACATCGACACAATTAACATTATCGATGACGATAAGAGTATCATTCTTATTAATATTTTCTTCTGTATATGCTTGTATATAAGAAATAATACTATCCATTGTCTTTTCTTTTTTTAGGCCACTTATAAACTTATCATTATCATTACTATCTATATATACTACTTTTTCATATGCTTCTTCACCAAACTTCAAAACAGTATAAGTTTTTCCTACTTGCTTACTACCATACACTACTAAGGGTTTTCTATTTTCATCATTCTTCCAGTGTTGCAGAAATTTAAGTATTTTACGCTCCATAAAGTGACCTCCTATATCATTTTTTACATCATATATTATATTACGAATCATATTACAAGTCAAGTTTACAGCCATGATTGACAGAGATTACACTAGGTTAAATGAAAAGAAAAACTCGAAAACAATCCGAGTTAAATAATATTTATACAAGTTAAACATAGTTTTTATGAAATTCCAATCTTAATTTATCTGCAATAGTAACAATAAATTCTGAATTAGTAGGTTTTGCCTTATCAATATCAACACTATGACCAAAAATATCTTCCATCAAGTCCCAATTCCCTCTGTTCCAACTAACCTCTATAGCATGTCTGATTGCTCTTTCTACACGAGAAACCGTAGTAGAAAATCTCTTAGCTATATCAGGATATAACTCCTTAGTAATACCACCGATTACTTCCGGTCTTTCATAAATAATAGATATTCCTTCTCGGATATATTGATATCCCTTAATATGTGAAGGAACTCCTAACTCATGCAATATCTTGGTAATAGATATCTGCAAATTGTTATAATACACATCGATAGTCTTTTTATTAGTACCAACATCACTACAACAATTAATAATTCTACGCTCTAAATCTGATAATTCAAAGGGTTTTAATATAAAATAATTAATACCTAATTCGGACGTTTTCCTTATCATCTCATCAGTATTATAAGACGTTAACACAATCACCTTTTTGTTAATATTCAATTTTTTCATTTCTTCTAAAACATCTATACCATCTTTTTTTGGCATAATCAAATCCAAAATTACAACGTCGTAATCACTTTGATTCTCTTTAATCAACTTGATGCCTTGAACTCCATCATAGGCTTCTAAAATGATATCGATATTTGCGTGATCACTAAAATACTCCTTTACCATCTTGACAAGCTCAACATTGTCATCAATCATAAGCACTTTAATGTTATTCATAATTTATCCTTTCTATAACTACACGCAAATACAATTATACAGGATATTCGAGCTATTTTATATAGCAAATTTTATCTAGTTATGTAAACTTTTGTCGAAAAAGAAAAGAAAAAATAACTATTTGCTATTTTCTCTCATGATTTCTAGAAATTCATCGGCTTTTGTACTAGCACCACCAATTAAATAACCATCAATTGCAGATATTTCTCCCAATTGTGATATATTCTCTTTATTGACACTTCCTCCATACAATACAAGAATAGAAACATCAAACTTATCATTCACTAAATCCTTAATATAATTTGTCGTATCCATAATTTCATCATTTACAGGAGTAATACCAGTGCCTATTGCCCAAATAGGCTCATAAGCAATAATGATTTTTTCTATTTCCGACTTTTCAAGTCTATCAAAAACTTCCAAAATTTGTTTTCCAATAACATCCTTGGTACTGTCGCTTTCTCTTTCCTCTAAACACTCACCAATACAAAAAATTGGCCTAATATCACTTTCTAATAAACACTTTATCTTATGATAAAGAACATTACTATCTTCATGTTGATAACTTCTACGTTCAGAATGTCCTACAATAGCGTATTGAACATGAAAAGATTTTAATTGCTCTGCACTAACTTCTCCAGTACTAGCACCCAATCCTGTTTCTGAAACATCTTGACTTCCTAAAATAAAATTACTCTTATTATTAAAAAGTTCAAAATAAGGATAACTAGGGCAAATAACAACATTACTACAATCAACTTTTCCAGTCTTCTCTATAAAATTTAACACTTTGTCACGATCAAGATATGTCTTTTGATTTCCTACTATCAGTTTCATCATTTTCCTCCCTATTTTTAAATTTATCTACTAATTTTCCGAAAACGCCATAATTATCATTTTCTTTATTAGCAATAGCATGCTTATAAACATCTAAAACAGATTCCGCATAATACTTAGAACTATGAACCTCAGCATTATTTCTTGCCTGATGTTGTAATTGCCTTAACTTTTCTCTATCATGGTAAAGCTCTTCTATAATATTTTCATACTCTTCCTGTGTATTAAAAATTCTTCCATTCAGTCCATCGATAACAGTATTTTTAAAACTTTCATCATCAATACAAATAGGTGCAACACTAGCAGCCATAGCTTCAATAACAGTAAGTCCCTGGGTTTCTGTTTTAGAAGCAGTAGCAAACACATCAGCTAACCTATAATATAAAGGAATTTCTTCCCAAGGAACTTTCCCTACAAAAAAAACATTATCATCAATTTTCATTTTATTTACGAGACGTTTATATTCATCAAGATCAGGGCCATCACCAATAATAATAAGATTAATATCTTTACTTAAAGAAACAATATTCTTCTGAGCATGAATTAAAAACTCAATATTTTTTTCTTTAGCAATTCTTCCCACAAAAAGAATATTGAAACTATCATCTTGCAAAGAAATTCTCTTTTTTAATTCGTCTACTCCACTTTGTGAAACGTTTTCAACATAAAATCTTTCTATTTCAATACCAGTAGGAATTATATATATATTTCTATCTACTTCATATTTTTGTTTAAATAAGTCATATGTTTTCTTAGTAGGAACAATCAACTCATTAGCGGTCTTATCACAATAAAATAACGTTAAATATTCCACAATCTTTTTACTAGATTTATCAAAATAACCCTTCGTAATATAATGGGTATAATCTTCATACATAGTATGATAGGTATGAACTAATGGAATATTAAACTGTCTAGAAATAATTCTAGCAAAAGTCCCAACACTAAACTCTGTATGAGAATGAATCACATCGAGCTTCCATTTTCTAATAATATTCATAGCCTTAATAGGATATATATTACTTACCCTATAATCATATATTCCGATAGGAAGCCCCGGTATCCTAATAACCGTACCATCTTCATCAAATTTATAATGTAAATTTTCATTATTAATAGTCACCACAAAAACTTGATGACCTTTTTTCTCTAACGCTTTTTTAAGCATATAAACGCTAGTAGAGACCCCGTTTATATACGGTGGATATGTATCAGTAAAAATCCCTATTCTCACGTTTTTTTTCATCTCCTTTAAAGAATCCTAAAGAAATACCTCCCACTATCATTCCTAAATAATAAGTAATAAATCTCCAAACTATAAGTGCAGAAAGTAACACCGATGAACTAACAAAAGAGCTAAAAAATCTCAAAAATCCATATTCTACTCCTCCACTTCCTCCAGGAATAGGAACAAAATTACCGATAAGAACAACAAATGCCGAAGAAGTAATAACCTCTGGTATTGAGATATCAAGTGTAGAATCAAGACTCAAAAAGATAAAAAACGGTATTACATAAAATATAAATAAAGCAGCTAAATGAAAGAAAAAACATTTTAAAAACAAAAGTTTTCTATTCTTAAAAAGTTTAGCACTCTCATGAAATTCAGAAAGTTTTTCTTCCCACTTAATAATAACTTTTTCTTTATTTTTTACCAGTTTAGCCTTAGTAGCAATTCTTATAATCAACTTTCCAATAAAATCATTAAACTTCTTTGAAAAACTAATAAATAACAATCCAACTCCTACCAATATATTAATGACAAAACCTAATACTAATAAACTCATAAGAGCAGATGGTATCGAGAAAAAGTGATACTTCCAATTGATAAAAAGAGCAAACACACCAATCACAATTAAAGATAACTGATACATAATAAAATCTTGCACAATAATATTAGTAGCAGAAGCCACTTTAATCCCACTTTTTTTTAACATATAAACCTGCATAGGTTGCCCACCTGTAGAAAATGGAGTTATCCCATTAAAAAACTGCGTTATAATAATCTGATGAAACATTTTTCTAAATTTAATCTTAGGTTTATATTCACGAACAATAATATGTAAACACAACGCTTTTAAAAACCAATATAAAACTATTAAAAATAAACCAAATAAAATGTACCATTTATTAGCAAGAATTAAATTATTAATAATATTTTCATAATCATCTTTTAATACAAAAAACAAAACAACGATAGTAATTAAAAATACAATAAAAGTATTTCTCTTAGTATTTTTCATTTTATTTATTCATTATTGAAACTACACCAGGTAATTCTTTTCCTTCCATAAATTCTAATGTTACTCCACCACCAGTTGAAGCATGTGTAACTTTGTCTTTGTATCCAAGTCTAGAAGCTGCTGCTACTATATCTCCACCACCTAATATAGTCTTAGCATCAATATGAACTAATTTAGAAAGAATCTTTTCAGTACCATTTGTATACTTAGAAAACTCGTAAACTCCTAATGGTCCATTCCAAAATACCACTTTAGCAGTATCTAATATAGAAGAAAATAATGAAATCGACTCTTCTCCAATATCCATTCCCATATCATCAGAAAGAAAATCAGATACTTTAATAGTTCTATTTTCAACATCATTTGAAAATTCCTTCGTAACAACATTATCCACTGGCAAAACGATTTTATCAGGATAATCCATTAGTACTTTCTTACAAAATTCTATACTTTCACTATCTAAAATAGATTTACCAATCTGGTATCCTTTAGCATTTAAAAACGTATAAGCCATACCACCACCAATAATAATCTTATCAGCTTTCACAACTAAATTTTCTATAACACCAATCTTATCAGATACTTTGCTTCCACCAAGAATCACCACAAAAGGATGAAGAGGATTCGTTAAAATAGATAATTCATTAACTTCCTTTTCCACTAAAAAACCAAGACCAGATGGAAGATAGGTGGCAATCCCAACATTAGATGCATGAGCTCTATGAGCAGTCCCAAAAGCATCATTAATAAAAATCTCACCCAAAGATGCCCAATATTTACCAAGTTCTACATCATTACCACTTTCTTTTTTACCAGGAACATCCTCAAATCTAGTATTTTCCATAAGTAAAACTTCCCCATCTTTTAGATTATAAACAGCATCCTCTAAGTCTTTTCCATGTGTATTGGGAACAAAGATAACAGGTTTAGAAAGAAGCTCAGACAATCTAACAGAAACGGCTCTCAAACTATTTTTCTCTTTATCAGCCTCTTCTTTTACTCTACCTAAATGAGACATCAAAATAAGTCTAGCACCATGTTCAATTGCATAATGAATAGTCTTTAGACTCATAACAATTCTATTATCATCTAAAATCTTACCATCTTTCATTGGTACATTAAAATCACATCTAATTATAACTCTTTTACCATTCAAGTCATAATCTCTTATTGTCTTCTTCATAATAAATTCTCCTTAATATATTTACATGAACATTATATCAAAAATATATAGAAAAGAAAATATATAGAAAAACATTTACAAAAAACTTGTAAAAAAATAATTAATGATAATATAA
>CASFCU010000045.1 GCA_949293285.1 uncultured bacterium | reverse complement strand
AATTCTTCGATTTTATTTTCTATTTCTTCAACCGTCATAATATCACTCCTATTTTTCACCAAAGATACATACTTCAATATAATCTTCATTATCTTCTTCTGATTCTTGTCCTAATTCTCTAATTTCTTCTTTTAAATATTCATTTTCAAGATATAAATCTTCTATTTTTTCAAATACTTCTTCTAAAGTTACTAAATAATTACCTTCAAATATATCTTTAAAGATATGCCAATCTCCAATTTTAATTAAATCTATAAATAATTTATTCATCTAAATCGTTCCTTTCTTTATCTGTCATTTTGTCTAATTCTTCATGAATTTCCTTAATATCTTTATCGTAATTCATTAAATAATAAGGGCACATCTTATTACAGCTACAATAATGCAAGCATTTCTTATCTTCTCCGGGTCTTAACTGAATTTCATATTGTCCTGGATAATTTTTTTCTAAATTCTTTAAATGATTTTCAGCATCTTCTTTGGTATCGTGTACTTTAGTGGCTCTTTTAGCACCCTTTTTAATTACAATATATTTATCGCCATTATTAAATCTTTCTTCCATACTACACATTGGTAAATCATTATCAGCTAATTTTTCAAGTTCAATGATTTCATCAAATCTTTTTAATATCATTTCTTCAACTTCTTCTGGTGTACCTAAATCAAAGTTTATAACTACAACTGGTAATTTCGGATAATCTTCTTTATTTAATGTTTCTCGTTTATTCCAGTCTTTAAGGATAGCTATAATTCTTCCTTTTGATTTCCAGTCCCCGTGTTCTTTGTAATGTAAATAAGAGCCCATTTGAAGTTGTTTCTTCCACTTCTCATTATTAGAACCATAGATAACAGTCCATACACTTGTGGTCTTATAATCATCGCAATATTCATCATCTATATGGTCTATAATACCACTTAATGTATAACAATTATCAAATGTATGCTCTAAATGTTCTTCAACATACTCATTTTCTTTTAGTTCTATCTTCTCTAGAGCATAATGGGTAAATGAACCAAATAACATCCAAATACAATTGCTTACATCTTGTTCAATTAAGTCATTATACCTTCTCTTAAGCATTAGCACTCTATCATTATCAAGTAAGCTAGTTATTGAATATCTCTTCGGTCTATATGAGTATTCATTTTCAACTGCTCTGACGAGCATATCAGGTAAATTAAGTTTATTAGTTATCTTCATATTTATTTGCTCCTTTTCTCAAATACTATTGTATAAGGTTTACCGGTCTTATCATCTTTCTTATTACTAATTATTTGTAAATCGCTGATTTCTCGGTTGTTATTATATTTAATACCAGTTACTGTAAAATTATCTTTAACCGCATATTTACCTTTAAAATTCTGATAAATAGTACATTTATCTGCTGAAATATAAATAAATGGAGAACTATATAATTCTCTTCCGATGCCCCAGTTGACACAAGCTCTTTTAAAACTGTCACTAGCTAGACCTTTTTCAGCCTCGGTATTACTCTCAGTTCCGGTATCTTCTTTTGATACCCATTCTTTTTTATTATCATCATAAATACTAACTACACAATTAGCATTATCTCTTTTATGCTCTCTTTTCCAATTTAATGCTCCGACTGTTTCATCAAGTATATTCATATCACATCTTGCATCTTTATATAATAATAAAGTCAATCCTTTTTCACTAATTGTACCAACTCGGCACTCTATTTCGCTAGCTTTTAATGTTCTAAAATTCAACATCATTTTTCCTCCTTTTAATTTAATTTTTCAACAATAAAGTAATTGAAGTCCACATCTCTATATGTCATATAAGTTTCATCATCAATCTTGATTTCTTTACCTGCATTTTCTAAAAGTAATTCAAGTTCTTCATCGGTTAAGCTATCAAGACTAACCTTAACAACTCCTTCTCCTTTTATATCTTCACACATAATAACACCAATTAATTCTTCAATATTCATATCAACATCTTCCTTTCTTAACCATAAATTCTTTCATATTTTTCTCTAAGTTCTTTTGTTGGCTCTTTCACGCAAGATATAACATCTTGATAATTACCCAATGTATAACTTTCTGTTTTGTCATCTTTTGTAACTTCGTAAACATAAAATTCCATATCAGTATCTTTATATTTTGTATAATACCAAATTCCGTATTTTTTGTTTACTCTAAGTTTTTTTGATTTCATTTCACACTTTCCTTTCTTTAACTTTATCCATCTTAATTATAACAAATTTTTCTAAACATTGTCAATACTTTTTTTGTAAACTTTTTTTATTTTTTAATCTTTTTCTATTTTAACTAATATTCTTCTATTTTTATTAATTTTGCTTCTTGCACGATACGCAGGACTGTGATAAAATTGAATTGTACTAATTTTCACCCCGAGCTGGTTTGCCAGCTCTTTTTTTGTGCCAATACCTAAAAGCTCATCACCTTTGTATAAAGCATATATATTTTCCGGTCTTCCTTTCTTCTTCATTTAACCACTTCTTTCTATTAATTTAAGTAAATCGATACATAACTTAATTAAATCACTTTTTTTAATAGTTATATATTCACTTTTACCAATTTCTTTTTCTGCAAAGTCTTGCTTAATTAATAGCTTTGTTAGCTCTTCTATTGCTTCTTTCAATATTTCTCACCTCCGTTACTTCATATTTATCTTTGTTTTTGATTTTATTGAAAGATTTTTCAGCTAGTTTCTTTTTTCTGAATATTCTGGCGCTCTTAACATCTGCAACAAATATATTAAAGTCACCGTTTAAAGTGTCTTTATAAAAGACTTCATTATCTTTAGATTTAATATAATACATAAATCACCTCCCAATAAAATAATGTTCTAAACATTCTATTTCTTTCTTATTATTTGTATTTTGTAAAACATATTCACAGAATTTGTCATATTTATAATTAAATTCTCTATCATCCATATTCATATACTTATCTTTATCTATTTCTTTACCAAAATATTTTTTGTTCTGGTCATTTAAATATTTAACAGAAGAACATCTGTCGAAATGTTTATCAAAATCATTTAATAATACTGACTCACCACAAATGCTACACCTTATTTTTATTCCTTCTCGTTTGATTTTATCTTTAGTTTTTATTAAACCTTTGGTTAAAAAATAAACTCGTGGCGGCTTATTACCATACCTTTCACTTCTTAAATGTTCATCTATTTTCTGTAAAACATCATTAAAATCATAATCTTTTAACTCTTTAAACCATTCCGTAACAGTATATTCATCATAGTTAAATTCATTATAATTATTTTTTATTTTTTTAATTAAAAACTGAACTTCCTTTTTTTCCATATTAATCACCTATTCTAGAAAATATTTCATCTATTTCATCCATAGCATTTTTCTTTTTATTCTTTTTAATCTCATAAACACTCTTCCAAGAGTTAGTTATACTTTGATTTATCATCTCAACTTTAGTTTCATCATCATATTTATTTAAGATATTAAGTAAGTTATTTATAGCCCTTTCACTATTAACAGCCTTTAATTTTTTTCTTAAATCAAGAAATTCAATAAATAAATCATTCAATTCTTCATTTTCAAAATATTTTTTCTTTTTATTATTTTCTTTTTTATTATCATTTACATTATCATTATCATTTACATTATCATTATCATTATCGGCTTTTTTGGGTTTTTTTAAACCCATTGGGTTTTTTTGCTTTTCATCGCTTTTCTTTGGCCTACCACCTTTTGAACCATTTTGCCTATTTCTTTCAACAATTTTTTGATACTTATCGTCATCAACTCGAAATTGATTTTTGAAAAATTCAAAGGCTATTCTAATATCATCATCAACATTTGTATCACCATTAATTTGATACTTGAATATAGCTCTAAATAATCTCCCAAGTTGTTCATTATTTAAAGTCTTTATTGGCTCATAAAATGATTTATAAATAATAAAACTATCTTTCTTCATCTCCTTTCTAATCCCCTTTCTTGTAAAAATAGTCTTCAAGATTTGAGTTCTGTCTAATACATCTTGCAATGTTATTAGCTAAAGTATAAGAACATCCTCTTTTTCCATTTAAAATTTGAGTTAAATATTCTCTGCTAATAAATAGCTTATTTTCTGCCAAATATTTTATTGTTCTTCCTTGTAAAATTTTTGCTTTTTCAATTTCTTTAAACCAGTACATTTTATCACCTACCTTCCTATCACAGTTATAATTATACACTAAAAAGTTAACTTTGTAAATACTTTTTTATAAAAAAAGATTATTTTTTTATAAAATAACCTTTAATTCCACTCTTACCAACAGCTCTAGCCATAGCATAAGCAACCAATTTACTACATTTTCTTTTTCCGCACAAAATAGAAGATATATAATTTTCGTGTATATCTAATACCTTTGATAATTCTCTATTCTTAATTCCATTCATAAATTCTTTTTTATCACCTACGAATAAATATATACAAATCGCCTCCTCGTTATTTATTTTATCATTTTTTCTAAACATTGTCAACAATTTATTTGAACAATAAAAATAATTATTAAATAATGTTTTAAATGCGCTTGTATTTTCCATTTATTCATATCAAATTTTAACAAAAACATCTTTCGGGTGTAATTGGTTGTCAAAAACAAAAAAAGCCTATAAAGGCTATTTAATTACTAATTTTTGACCTGGATAAATCTTGTTGGGGTTAGCAATACCATTATCACTAGCTATCTTTTGATAAGTTGTGCCATATTTTTTAGCAATAGCTGATAAAGTATCTCCTGATTTAACAGTATAAGTAACGGTCTTACTAGCACCTAATTTTTGATTTACTAATTTTTGAATTTCATCATAGTTATATCCGGCATTAGTTAATTTAGTCTTTCTATCG
>CASFCU010000044.1 GCA_949293285.1 uncultured bacterium | reverse complement strand
CAAAATAGATAATAATAATTTTAGTGATAAAGATAATTATAGATTAGACTATTTTTTATCTAAAAGATTATAAAAAAATACAAATTAATTGTATAACTTGTATTTTCTCTAAAATTTTCCAACATTTACTTTACTTCACCTTGCTATGAGATGATTTAATTGACTTTTTTGTTCCATTTTAATGAAAAATATTCCTATTAAAAACTTTGATTTTTTATATTTTTTCTACTTTTAAATGATTATGAAATTTACTTTTGTTATATGAAGATTATTAGGTAAAGACTATTTAAAAATTAGAAAAGAATTTATAAATAGACTTGCATAATCTAGTTTTTTTTAGTTTGTAAAATAAACAAGTTAAAAATATTATTTCAGCTAAAGTCATGATTAAAACAATTTCATCACCAAATCCTAAACTAGTAACAGTAAGGCGTAAATCATAAGAAATATCTGTTAAATTACAAATAAACAATGAAAATTCATAATTTAACTTTACTAAATAAAATGTTCCTAATATTAGTGGTGTAAAGATTAATGTTAAAAATGAACTTTTAGCTATAATGTGGAACCAATCTTCAAAAACTAAATACAACATCTTATCCTCTCCTCTCACATTTTATATTATAGTACATTTTAGGTAATATCCCGACACTTTTCGAATAGTCTTCCTTTGTTTGAGAAAATTATATTAATGAGGTGTTAAATATGATTTTCGAAAGAATGAAAGAAATTAGGGAATATTTTGATAATACACAAAAAGAAGTGGCTATTGCTCTGAATATTAACAGATCTACTTATGCTGGTTGGGAAAATGGAATCGATCTGATACCTCTTACTAAATTAAATGATTTTTGTAATTACTATAAAATTAGTTTAGATTATATTTGTGGACTTACTAATACTAAGAAGATTCATATTATAAATGAGAAAATTGATCAAAGTGTTTTAGGTAAGAATTTAAAAGAAGTTCGAGTAAAAAATAAAGATATTCAAGAGTTTGTAGCAGATACTATAAAAGTTGATCAATCTAATTATTCAAAATATGAATTAGGAAAAGTTCTGATTTCTACTTATCCTTTGATAGAGTTTGCAAAATACTATCAGGTTTCCATAGATTGGTTGTGTGGAAAGACTCAAGAAAAAGAAATCAAGTAACTATACTTCCTTTAAGTATTCTTTAGATATTGCTATTATTTTATTTATCATTTCTTTTAATATTTCAAAATCTTCTTTTATATATTGAATGTCCTTTTCTTTACTTTTCATTTCATGCTGATAACTTTTTTCTGCTAATTGTTTAAATCCTAAATATTTAGCATCACTTTTTATCGAATGAATCAATATTCTATAATCTTCCATGTTATCCATTTCTTTATATTCTTCTAATTTATTTAATTTATTATTTATTTCATTTATAAATTCTTGCAATGTCTCGTTGTACATTTGCATGTTGCCAAGAAATTCTAGTGAATGTTTTAAGTCTACTCCATTATTTATCAGTATCTCTTCTTTGCTTTTTAATTCGACTTTTATTTGTTCTTCCGATTTTTCTTTTATATGATTTAGTTCGTTATAATCAATTTTTATATCTGTTAAAGTCTTATCCATTTGATATAATTCTTTTGGTAATGGGGCAAATTTGTCTATTTTTTCTTTCTTGTCACTGAAAATAGTTCTTAATACTCTTTCTAGTTCTACTTTGTTTATTGGCTTTGCTAAATAATCATTAAATCCATCACTTAGGTATTTTTCTTTCATTCCCGAAATTGCATTTGCTGTAAGGGCTATGGTAGGAATAGAGAAGCCTTCTATTTTTTTTAATTCTTTCAATGTTTCTACACCACTTAATTTAGGCATCATGTCATCCATGAGTATTAAGTCATAATACTCTTTATTTTTTATCTTTTCTATTGCAGCTATTCCACTATCTACTAAATCTAGTGTAGGGTTATATTTCCCTAATACTTTACTTGCCACCTTTAAATTTAGTTTATTATCATCTACTACTAATATTTTCTTTCCAGATAAATCAATATTACCAGTTATTTCTTCTTTTTTTATTGCTTTTAAATCGATTTTTTCTATTCTTTGATTTAGGGCTACTGTAAATTTAGAACCACTTCCATACACACTTTGAACAATGATTTCTCCACCCATTAGGCCTACAATTTGTTTTGTGATGGCAAGTCCAAGTCCGGTTCCTTCGATTGTCGTATTTTTTTCTTCTAGTCGTTCAAATTTTGTAAATAATTTATCGATGCTTTCTTTTTTGATTCCACTTCCTGTATCTTCTATCGATATAATTAATCGGCAAATGTTTTTTTCTTTGATACAGTTTACTCTATAACAAATTTCTCCTTTATCGGTATATTTGGCAGCATTCGTGAGTAAGTTGGTAATGATTTTTTTAACGTTGGCATAATCTCCATAAAGAACGGGTGGAAGATCTTCGGCAATGAACATTTTAAACTCGATTCCTTTTTCTTCGATTCTAGGTTTAATTAATTTCCCAACACTTTCAAATACTTCTTTGGCATCATATGGTGAATTTATGATTTCCAATTTTCCTGACTCGATTTTCGAAATATCTAGTATGCCATTTACGATATCTAAAAGAGTATTCGATGCATCTATTATATCTTTCGAGTTTTCCTTTGCTTCTTCTAATGATTGGGCATTTACGATAGCTTCGCTGAATCCTACGATAGCATTTAATGGTGTTCTAATTTCATGAGACATACTAGATAAAAATTCTGTTTTTGCCTGGTTTGCCTTCTCTGCTTGTTCTTTGGCAATTTCTAGTTGATTTGCCATTTTTACATCTGGATTTTCTATCGTAAAGTACATAATTAACATAGCAACGGTAGCTAAAAATTCTAGACAAATGAATTCTGGGATTAATCCTCTAATAATCACTACTACTACAATAAATACTAATAATAGAATGATGGGAATAATTTTTTCTTTTAATTTATTTTTATTTTTTATGGCCAATATAAAAGTCATTAATAAGACCAAACTACTTGCTAGTGTAGTAATATTAACAGAGAATCCGGTAGATACCATATATGTTAAATCATTTGTTAACTCCAATCTAACCGGTGTTAAGAAGATTGCTAGAAACATTATGATGTTTATTATCCAATAAATACTAATTTGATTTTTAGATCTTAAGTTACATATATAGACTACGTACATAAACAAATTTATAAAATAATTAAAAATAGCAAAGCACTCAATTTTATTAGCTAATTTAATTATTTCCTGACTATATCCTATATAGATTAAAGAAATTGCAGCTATACAAAATAAAGTCATTATAAAGGTATCTACAAGCATTGCAAAATAAAATCTATTTTCTCCACCAACATTATTTACTTTCCAGACGTATAATATAAATAGAATGATATTTAATACCAAACCACATAATGGGATATATAAGTTATACATAACGGACACCTCTCACTATATAGATTATATCATAACAAAATTATTTTTTTTAAAATAAAGAAAAAAGATTATCTTTTTCTACCAGATAATCGTTTCGATAATAAGAAGGCATTCTTTTTGTTAATGTCCAAGTCATTCAAATGTGCAAATGCTTCTTCATTCGGTATCACACTTTTAGTAACTTTTGCCTTTCCAATTAATTTTTCATTTTTTAAATCTAATTTATAACCAATACTATCTATGTCACAGGCCGATACTAATTTTCTTTTTAGCATTTCCCATTGTTGTCTTAGAGGAATACCGTCTTTTTCTAAATATGATCTTTCATAGGATGAATATTTTTCCATTAAGCCAAAATACATAGTAGTCATTTTTTCAACCAACTCATCTTTTTTTTCAAATATGTCATTATCTTGAGATACATAAAATGCATTTCCTTTTTCTGAATAACAGATTTCCTTTTCTGTTTCATCATAATGCAAAATTGTTGGGATTATTGGGCATCCTGTTTCTTGTGCCAATCTAATAACACCGATGTTAATATCTTGAACTAACCAGTTTTCCGAATTATGATCATCGGCTTTATGTTTTTCATCGGCTAAACCATCATCATCAAGGTTCCAGTAACCTTCTGACCAAATAAATATATTTCCTCCATTTTGGATGACATATTTCATTTTTTTGTAAACGCTGCTTCTGCTAAGATCATCATCCCTGTCAAATAAAATCATTCCATATGCCCAAAGCCCTAACCCGTTTGTAGTCTCTAAAGCTAAATGTTTATTTCCAAAAACAATATAACCACTTTCACCTACTGCATTTACTCCTAAAACAATATCATCGGCTTGTCTATGATTTAACACAAATATTTTCCCAGTTTTATTTTTTCTACGGTTAGTTTTTTTTTCTTTCACTAGTTTGTAACTAGTTTGTCCCTTGTATCCCCATCTTAATAGTGGTGAAAATATTTTTCTGATTTGAATTCCAGTTTTTGATAAAGTATCTTCTACTTTATCACTAAGTAAGTAACTTACACTGTGACTTGTACCGTTTTTAATATCATTTTTTAAATCAATCAAAAATTCTTTTTTCATTTTCATCATATCCCCCATTTACTGGTGCAATTGTACCATAGAAGGAAGATATTGTCAAAAAAGCTCGTTAGATTAAGCAATAAAAATATATGTAAATGGATATTCTATAGGAAAGTCCATTTTAACATTTTAAAGTTTTAGAAAAGATAAGAAATATCATAGATGTAAGTAGACTTAACAAATATTTTAATTTTTACCATTTATGACATGTGATAAGTATTATAATGATTTTACTAATTTATTATCTTTTAAAAGCTTCACATCCTATTTTTCTAGAGTTTTTCCATCATAGATTCTTTAAAATTGATAACATGATTTATAGATATTGCTTTTGAAAATGATTAGGTTTGTATTAAAAGAGGAAAATATTATGTTACAATACTTTTTTTGAATAAGATGGGGTAATTTTTATTTTTTACATGTTAATTTTAATAATTGATACAATTCTTCATGTTTTTCATCTATGGAATCTAGGCTTGTAATTAATTTGTTGTAGATATTATCTATGTTTTCTTCTTTTTTATCAAAATATTCAATGTATAAATATTTTAATTTTTCTAAATCATTATTTTTATAAAGTAAATTAATTTCTTTTAGTAGAAAGTTTTTTTCTTCTTCTTCTTTTCTGGTAATAAATTCTTCCTTCTTTAATTTTTCTAATTTTTGATATTCTAATTTTTCTAGTTGTAGTTTTTCTGCAATATAAGTTGCCTCTTCTTCTTCATCTAGAAGCATAGAACTTTTGTATTCTACGATTCCATTGTCATTTAGATTAATTCCAATTGCTTTGCTGCCATCAGAGAAAATAGCTAGATGTTTAAATCTTTTTTTATTTTGTTTATATACAATCGAAGTGTTTTCTATTTTTTTTAAAAAAGATTTATCCACTTTTATTCTATAATTCAATAAATCCCAAAGGGTTTCTTTAGCAATTTTAAATATTGGAATTTTTTTGACATTGATGATTACATCGGTTGATTCCCATTCAAAGAATTCATATACTTTTTTTGAACTTGTAAAATTCAACAGAATATCATACATGTAGTTCATCTTTTTTCCTCCTTTTTAAGTAAATTGATAAAAACATTAATAGATAACCAATAAAAAAGATTATACATTCTACTTTTGTAAAAATATAATTCAGATAATCTACAAAACTGTAACCCATTGCTAATACATTTAGATATATAATGATATAAGAAAGTCCAATTGTAGACATTATTAGTCCTATGATAAATATAATTATTCTATTCATATATACCTCTGTCATTAAATTTATTTCATACTGTATATATTATGTTGTTTTTTTTAAATTATATTCAAAAAGCAATAACATTATTTATTGTTATTGCTCCTTGTTACTTCAAAATAGAAAGTTGTTCCCTTTTTTTTCGTACTTTTTACTCCATATTCTGTTTTGTGTAGTTCGAGAATATTTTTGACGATAGATAAACCTATGCCGCTACCAACTTGTACTCTTGAATATGTTTTATCTGCTTTATAATATTTGTCCCAAATCAGTGGAATATCTTTTTCATCGATTCCATTTCCAGTATCGGTTACTTCTATTCTAATTTTATCTTTTTCTTTTTCATCTATTAATTTAATATAAACTTTTTTATTATCTCCTGTATAATTAATAGCATTATTTATTAAATTATAAAGTACTTGTTCAATTCGTTTTCTATCCGCTATTACGTTTTTTTCTTTTTCACTCTTGTAAGAAATATCATATCCATCTTTTAATTCATATATTTCGTATCTTTTTACAATATCTATAATAAGTTCATTGATATCAAATTCACTGTATTCTAATTTGATTGTGTTTGATTGGTATTTTGATAAATCTAATATATCATTCACTAGTAAATTTAATCTATCTGTCTCATGAATGATTACATTTAGGTTTTCTTCTCTTTTTTTCTTATCTTTATAGGTTAAATCTCTTACCATTTCAGCATATGCTTTAATCATTGTGAGAGGAGTTTTCAGATCATGAGATACATTAGACATTAATTCTCTTCTTAGATTTTCGGTTTTTGCCAATTCACGACTTGTATAATTTAAAGTTTCATTTAATTCGTTTATTTCGTTTATTGTACTTTTTTCATTAAAGGTTACATCATATTCTCCTTTAGATAGTTTTTTGGCATTTTCATTTATTTGTTCTATTGGTTTAGATATTCTTTTAGATATAAAAATAGCTACTAATAACGATAGAACACACACTACAATAGATACTATCATTAGTTGTTGTTTTAGTATTTTTACAGTGGAATCTACAGGAACTAAGGAAGCTTGAATAAAGGCATATTTGTTAGGTTCTAATTTTATTCCATATAACAGTACTTTACTGTTTACGGTTTGATCTTCTACTTCGTATCCTTGAGATTCATAATTATTTAAAATAAAGTCTCTTTTTTCTCTACTAAATTCTATCGATTTTGTGTTGCAACTGAAGGAAGAATAACTTCTTAAGACGCCATCATATAGTTCAATACACATATCAGTATTAAATGATAGTTTATTAAAATATTCTTCATAATCTGTTTTAGTATAGTTCTTTTCTACTTTATCTACAACCTTGCTTATTTCTCTTTTGGTAGATAATTCATAATAACTTTTTAATGATACTACCTGAAATAACCAAAGGAATACTAATATGATTATTGAAAACACTATTAGATAGCACCATACTTTAAACTCCAAGCTATTCTTTATTGGTTTCAAATTTATACCCCAATGATCTTACTGTTACTATTAAATCTCTGTATTTTCCTAGATTGTTTCGTAACATTTTAATATGTGTGTCCACTGTTCTATCGTCACCAAAAAAATCATATCCCCAAATATTAGATAAGAGTTGTTCTCTTGATAAGGCTATGTTGCTGTTTTGAATAAAATATGTTAAAAGTTCATATTCTTTTGGTGTTAACTTTACTTCTTTTTTGTCTATTTTTACAGTATGTGCTTTGTAGTTTATTTCTAAGTCTTCATAAGTATAAATATCTCCTTCTGAAAACCCTTTTTTGCTTCTATTTGTTACTGCTTTGATTCTAGCAATCAATTCTTTCGGACTAAATGGTTTCGTGACATAATCATCAATTCCTAATTCAAATCCTAATAGTTTATCATATTCTTCTTTTCGTGCTGATAACATTATGGTAGGGTATTTTTTTATTTTGAATATTTCTTTACAAGCACTGTATCCATCTAACCTAGGCATCATAATATCCATAATAACTAAATCTATATCTAAGTTTTCTTCTACTTTTTTTATTGCATCATGTCCATCCGTGGCTTCGATTACGATATATCCTTCATTCTTGGCATATTCTTTTATAACATTTCTTATGAGTAGTTCATCATCTACTACTAATATTTTCAACTCGTATCACCTCTTCTTTATAGCTATGTTATATCTTTTATATGGAATTTTTGTGAAATTTCTGATGTATTTTTTTTCTTCTATTTAGCAAAATTGTTTATAAAATGGCTCTATGATTATTTCTTTTATGAAAAAACACCATCCTAGCATAAATGAACAGTTCATCCTTTATGTTTACTAGATAGTGTGTTTTCTTATTTTTACCTCATTGCTTCTTCAATAGCTACGGAAACTGCTACGGTTGCTCCTACCATAGGATTATTTCCCATACCGATTAATCCCATCATTTCCACATGAGCAGGAACAGAAGAACTTCCGGCAAATTGTGCATCACTATGCATTCTTCCCATCGTATCTGTCATTCCATAAGAAGCTGGTCCTGCTGCCATATTATCTGGGTGAAGAGTTCTTCCTGTTCCACCACCTGAGGCAACAGAAAAATACTTTTTCCCTAATTCTATGCATTCTTTTTTATAAGTTCCAGCAACTGGATGTTGAAATCTTGTTGGATTCGTCGAATTACCAGTAATGGATACATCTACTTTTTCGTGATGCATAATTGCAACGCCTTCACGAACATCGTCTGCACCATAACATTTTACTTTACTTCGTGGTCCGTCCGAATAAGATATTTCTTTTGTTATTTTTAATTTTCCAGTATAGTAATCAAATTCTGTTTGTACATAAGTAAATCCGTTAATCCTAGAAATAATTTGTGCTGCATCTTTCCCAAGACCATTTAGTATGACTCTTAAAGGTTTTTTCCTTACTTTGTTTGCTGAATTTGCTATTCCAATAGCTCCTTCTGCTGCTGCAAAAGACTCATGTCCTGCCAAAAATGCAAAACATTCTGATTCTTCTGATAAAAGCATAGCACCTAAATTTCCGTGTCCAAGTCCTACTTTT
This sequence comes from uncultured bacterium, assembly GCA_949293285.1. Classification (GTDB taxonomy): domain Bacteria; phylum Bacillota_I; class Bacilli_A; order RF39; family UBA660; genus RUG13868. The sequence continues at coordinate 3,065 of CASFCU010000044.1, read as the reverse complement.
CTATCGTCAGCAACACTTCCTGGGATACAAAAAGATTGAAGACCTTCTCCTATTTTCTTTGATGCTTCTGCTGCTGTTTTTACACCGGATTTTATAGCAATGGCAGCTCCTACTGTGTATGCCCAACAAGCATTATCAAAGCAAATCGGTTGAATTCCTCTTACAATTTTAGCTACGTCTATTTTTTTCTGGTCACAAATTTCTTTTGCTTCCTCTAAAGATTTTATTCCATATTCTTTTAAAGTTTTTTCTATTTGTTTGATTCTTCTTTCATAACTTTCAAAAAGTGCCATACTACTACTCCTCTCTTGGATCGATTACTTTTACTGCTTCATCGAATCTTCCATATTTTCCACTTGCTTTTTCGATTGCTTCCATCGGCTCTATTCCTTTTTTGATGTTTTCCATCATCTTACCTAAATTCACAAATTTATAACCAATTATTTCATTATTTTTATCTAGTCCGATATCGGTTATATAGCCTTCGGATAATTCTAGATATCTTGGACCTTTTACTGTAGTACTATAACAAGTTCCTATTTGACTTCGGTGTCCTTTCCCTAAGTCTTCTAGTCCTGCTCCAATAGGAAGCCCGTCTTCTGAAAATGCAGATTGACTTCTACCGTATACTATTTGTAAAAATAATTCTCTCATTGCCGTATTAATTGCATCACATACTAAATCTGTATTCAATGCTTCTAGTATTGTTTTACCTACTAGTATTTCACTTGCCATAGCTGCAGAGTGTGTCATTCCTGAACAACCAAGTGTCTCTACTAATGCTTCTTCGATAATACCATTTTTGATATTTAAAGTTAATTTACAAGCTCCCTGCTGTGGGGCACACCATCCAATTCCATGAGTAAGTCCTGAAATATCTTTGATTTCTTTTGCTTTTACCCATTTTCCCTCTTCTGGGATCGGAGCCGGTCCGTGATTTGCTCCTTTAGCAACTTTACACATTTTTTCAACTTCTTGTGAAATAATCATACATACCTCCTCGTCATTAGTAACAGCATCCATATTACTAATTTATTATCATTATATCATGTAAATCACAAACTTCGAAATAATTTCACAGAAAAAAACTTTTACTTTTTTGACGTAAAAGTTTTTATACCTCTGTTAGTGGTAATGTTATTAATACTTTAGTTCCTTTTCCTAAAGTCGAAGAATATTTTATTTTTCCTTTATGCATAGAAATTATTGTTTTAGAAAAATTAACGCCTAGACCAGTTCCATTTATTTTAGTAGTATAAAATTCTTTGCCAATTTGTTTTACATCTTTTATTCCTACTCCATCATCTATTACTTCAATTTTTATTTCATTCTCAACTTTAAATAACTTTATTTTAATATTCAATGGATTATCGTCTTTCTTGGCTTCTATACTGTTTTTTATAATATTTATTAATACTTGTTTTAATTTATTGTAATCTCCTAAAATAATTACTTCTTCCTCATCGTAATCAAAATCGATTTTTATATCTTTTGATTCTGATAAATTTTTAAAACTATGATAGACATCTTCTAATAATAAATTTAAATCCATGTAATCAAGATTCACTGCAAATCTTCCAAATACTAAATAATCATCCATCAGATTCAATGATTCATCTATTTCTTTATTGATTATGTTGATATAATTCTTTACATCCTTTTTTTCAATCGTTTCTTTTTTGCTTAACATTTCTAGATATCCTTTACATACTGCAATTGGATTTTTTACTTCGTGAATAAATTTAAAGAGATAACTTCTGTAGGTATCTTCTAATTCTATATATTTGTTTTTCGAAGAGATTATCATGTATTTTATAGATATTGCTAAAAGATAATTTAATATTACTATCCAAAGAATGAATAAAGACTCGATACTCCATAAATTAGGTACATAGTAATAGTAAGTGAAAAATGAATAAAAGTATGATGTTATTATGATAAAAGTATTGATTTTTCGTTTTGATTTTAGTAGTGCTAGAAATAATATTATATATTCAATCAATAGAAAATAAATGGATATATTCATTTTTAAAGTTAGAAATAATAGGATAAAGATATTAGCCAATACATAGGTTTTTTTATATTTTTTCATAATACATACTATGAGAGGAAGATTGATAAATATAGTCAAATATGAGTGGGAAGTAAATATTCCATACAGTATAATAGAAGATATTACACTGATTTTTAAAAATATACTTAAATCCTTTTTAGTAAACAAACTTTCAAAATATAAATAAGTTAATATTGGAAAAGTTAAAAATATCATTGATTTTATAAGTTCAATAAAAAAATTCATATAAATTCCTTCTTTCGAGATCATTATACGAATTTTATTTGTCGTTTTTTGTCGAATTTTGTATTTCTTTGTTTTTTTTTGTTTTATTTCATATTGTCAATGTATTTTTTTAGTTGTTTCGAATTTGGTCCTAAAATAATTTTTAAATCGTTATTGATTTCTACGATTCCTTTAGCTCCTAATTTCGTAATAGCTTCTTTGTTGGCTTTTGATACATCTTTCAAGGTTACTTTAAATCTAGATAGATTTGTTTCTGTCGATATGATGTTATCTTTGCCTCCAAGATATTCTACTAATTTATTTAATTCCAAATGAACATCTTTTTTCCCAGCTTTTAATATTGCTAGTAATATTATAAGAATAATTATTGCAATAATAATATACTCCCAACTCATTTTCATCACCACTATTATTATACTACAAATTTATTAAAAGCAAAACATTTGTTGAAAAGTAAACGGCAATTCCAGTTCATTTTTTTATCTTTTAGTATCTTTTTTTTCTAGTTCTTCTATCAAAAAAGAATGTAAAATAAAGGTTTCTCATCTTACATTCTTTAGCAAAGGATTCTTATTGATCATCTTATCTTTGAAATTTTACTCTACTATAAACTTAGTTACGGACATTTTTTATCAAAAGAAAATTAGAGTGTTTCTTCCTCTAATTTATTTTCGTTTCTATTAAGCTTATATGGGACCCTTCTGATATAATAAAATTAAAATCCCAATAATAAAAGGAGTCCCATATGAATAAAGTATATAATACT
>CASFCU010000043.1 GCA_949293285.1 uncultured bacterium | reverse complement strand
GGGGCAACTTTACTAAATTAAAAAGAAGTGGCTTTACCCTAATCGAACTTTTAGCAGTAATCATCATACTAGGAGTATTAATGATTATAGCAGTACCTAGTGTGACCGAGTATATTTCAAACTCTAGAAAGAATGCTTATATTGCAACGGCAACAAGATATATCGATGGAGTAAGAAATGAAGTAAATTCAGGAAAATTTCCCGTATATGATAAGGAGGTAACCTATTATATTCCTGGAAGTTGTGTGACGATGGAAAAAGGAGGAGACTCTCCTTATGGGAAGTGGGAAGACTACTATGTGGTAGTAACTTATGATGGAAGTGGTTATGATTACTATTGGACAAGTAGAGATGAGACGAATACGGGAATTTATTTAACGTATCAAGATTTACTGAGTGTAGATAAAATAAAAAATGGAGTCACTAGTATTTCTACTAGTATCGGAGTAGGAGATAGAGAAAAGATTTTATTATTAAAAGATAGCTGTGATGTTAATGATGCCGAAGAATTGGTGGCTACTTTTTCAATCGAAGAGAAAAAAGAATATGATAATCAGGAGCAAACTCCGTCGGTAACTTCTCCTGTACTTGGAGAAGAGGTTCACATTGGAGATTATGTTGATTATGATGCTGGAATCTGGGATAAAAGTGTTCCTATTACTAGTGAATCGTTGAGTTTAGGAGGTTATACACAGGGAAGTAGTAGAAATCATGGCGTTATTTGTGATGGGAATGATGGTGTTGTTAAAAGTGGTTGGCGTGTAATAGATATTTCTTCTGATGTTGTAACGTTGGTAAGTGCTGGTTTGCCTGAATGTTATGCAAATGTTTGGGGAAAAGCAAGTGAAAGTATCACTTATTTGACAAGTCATGATTATAGTGAGTATGTAAATTCTAATTATGCAACAAAAGCAGGAATTCTTACTAAGGATATGGTCGATAAAGTAAATGGTACAGAGATTACTGTTGGCTCAGATGTGGCAAATGATATTTTGAAAGCAGGTGGAAGGTATTGGATTCCTTATATAGATTCTACTAATACTAATAATTTAATGTATGTACAACCAGGTGGATATGTTAGTGGTATGGGAAGTTATTATTATGGAATACGAGTAGTAGTGGAATTAAAGAAGGATATTTATATTCAGTCTGGAACTGGTACAGAAACAGATCCGTATGTTCTTAGTAAAAACCCAGTTATTAAAGAAGAGGAAGTAAAGGTAAACAGATATGGGACTATTACTGGATATTGGGAAAATTGGAAATCTGATAATGCTATGAAATTAAGTAGTGTTCCTATTAATTATGATGTTGTAGCGGTTAGTTTTGCTTTAGAGGGAAGTACAGATGGAGCAGTTACCTTTAGTTTAGATCCCTATTTACAAGCTCAATTAAATTATAATGAAGAAGATTTTATAGAAGATATTAAGATTTTAAAATCAAGAGGGCAAAAGGTAATTCTTTCCATTGGAGGAGCAACTGCCAATATTGTAATAGATGATGATGAGGCTGTAGAACAATTTGTAAATACGACTTATGATTTAATCCAAAAGTATGGTTTTAACGGCGTGGATATTAATATAGAAAATGAAATATATCCTGAATATTTAACGAAAGCAATTAATCAGTTAGTTTCTAAAGTGGGTTCTAACATGATTCTTACTTTTACACCACAAACAGTAGATTTTAAAGTAGATAATTCAGGTACAGTATCTGGAAGCTATTATGAAGTTTTTAAAAGGCTCAATCCTTCTTTTATTACGATGATTCATATGCAGATGTATAATACAGGTGATCAGTATGGTTTAGATGGTGTGATATATTATCCTGGAACAACGGATTTTTTAACAGCATTATCTGATATTATGATAGAAAATGGAATCCCAGCTAGTAAGGTTAGTATTGGAATTAATGCAGTTTCGTCTAAAACTGGTTATGTTGAACCTAATGTCGTATTGGATGCTTTTCATTCTATGAGAGCCGGTGGAAAAACTATTAATGGAAGCTATCAAATCTCTCAAGCAAACGCAGATTTTGGTGGGATTATGGTGTATTCAATTAATAAAGATAAAGAAGCATCTTATAAATTTATTCATGCATTTGTAGAGGGAATGAAGAAATAATTGTAGTTAGTAAACGTGATTACTTAAGAAGATAGAAATTTTGAATCTATCTTTTTTGCTGTGTAATGGAAGAATATGCTATAATTATATTGCATATAAAAGAGCAGTTAATTGTAGTTTATATAGTTTTATGATATAAAAAAGTCTCTTTGATAAGATGTTATATGTATTAATATTAGTAGAAAGAGTTAATTAATTGACAGTATTTATGTAATTAATTATGAGGAAATATTATGAATGAAATTAAATGCCCAAATTGTGGTACCATTTTTCAAATCGATGAACAAGATTATCAATCCATTGTCAAACAAGTAAGAGATCAGGAATTTACTAAGGAAGTATTTGAAAGAGAAAAACAATATAAACAAGATAAAGAAATTTCTATAAGGTTAGCAGAGGCTAAAATGGAAAAAGAATTTACGGAGCAGTTAAAAAAGAAAGAGTTTGAGATTTCAGAGTTAAAAAATGAAGTTAAGAATAAGGAAAAAGATACAGAGAATAAGATTGAAAAGAAATATAGTGAGGAGCTTAACAAAAAAACGATAGAAATTTCAGAGTTGAAGAGTGAAATTAAGTTGAAACAGAAGGAACAGGAAGTTATATTAAAGGATACTTTGGCAGAAAAAATGCAGGAAATAGATAGTTTAAATACCAAATTAGAGAGTAGTAAAAATGAATTTTTATTAAGAATTCAAGCTTTGAGGGATAGTTATGAAGAAAAAATGAAATCAAAAGATGAACAAATAGCTTATTACAAAGATTTCAAAGCTAGACAATCTACTAAGATGGTAGGAGAATCACTTGAACAGCATTGTTACAATGAATTTAATAAATTAAGACCTTTATTTGGAGATGTTTATTTTGAAAAGGATAATGATGCAAAAACAGGATCTAAAGGAGATTTTATTTTTAGAGAATACGATAATCATATGGAAGTACTTTCTATTATGTTTGAGATGAAAAATGAAGCTGATGAAACTGCTACAAAGCATAAAAATGAAGATTTTTTGAAAGAACTCGATAAAGATAGAAAAGAGAAAAATTGTGAGTATGCAGTGCTTGTGTCATTGTTGGAGTTAGATAGTGATTACTATAATTCTGGAATTGTAGATATGTCATACAAATATTCAAAAATGTATGTTATTAGACCTCAATTTTTTATACCTTTAATTACTTTGTTAAGAGGAGCTGCTTTAAATAGTCTTGAATATAAAAAACAGTTGCAAATAGTTCAAAGCCAAAATATAGACATTTCTCGTTTTGAGGAGAATATGAATTCCTTTAAAGAGGGATTTGCTAGAAATTATAGATTGGCTAGTGAAAGATTTAAGAAAGCTATTGATGAGATAGATAAGACTATCGATCATTTACAAAAGACAAAAGATGCCTTACTGGCAAGTGAAAATAATTTGAGATTGGCTAACAATAAAGTAGAGGATTTAACAATAAAAAAAATAACTAGTAATAGCCCAGCAGTTGCCAAGATGTTTTTTGATTTAGAAAAAGAAAAAAATACAGTGACCTAATAGATAAAAATATCTAGAATTCTTTCTGTATTTTTAAAATTAATTTTAGCAATTTCTTTGAGTTTATCTTTTCCGTATTTTTCTACTATCTCACGACCTATACTGTCTACGTCTTTCCCCGCACCTTTGGGAAGAGGTATATGTAAGTTTTCTTCTAATTTTTCAAACTCTTTTAAAAATATGTATCTACTAATGACAGATGCACAAGCAACGGCCAGATTTTTATCTTCTGCTTTAGTAAGAAATGTTATATTTTTTTGTATATTGGGATTTCCATATAAATATTCATAATATTTTTTTTCTCTTGCAAATTCATCTACTATTATATAGTCATATTCTAAGGATTCTTCGTTTACCATTCTCCATAAAACTTTATTATGCATAATGGCTTTAATTTTATTGATATTATAGCTATTACTGTATTTTTCGTTATATTCACTATTATTCATTATTAAACTTTTGTATTTTATTTTTTTGATGAGTTTTGGTGCTATATCGAGAATCTTGTTGTCATCTAATTTTTTGGAGTCCTTAATTCCTAATTTTTCTACAAATTCAATGTCATCTTTTGAAACAAATGCGCTGGATACTACAATTGGTCCAAAATAATCTCCTGTTCCGACTTCATCAGAACCGATAGAAGAACAATAATAATATTTTTTATCCATTTCTTTTATTTTTTCTTTGTCTATTTTTGATTGCCCATCTATTTCACGCCACATATCGGCATCTACATCGGCACTTACGCCTTGGAACATCACTTTTCCCGATTCGTACATCGTAATAACAGTGTCTAAATCTTGCGCTTGGAATATAACGTAGGGAATCACTTTGTCTCTTTTTTTATCTTCGTAGTATTTCATCATTTTTTCACGAGTTTTTTCACTTACTTTTAATACAACATTGGCCATGGTTTCACCTCAGTATTAATTATAGCACGTATTTTCATTATTTCTTTAAAATAATGTTATTTCATCAAAAAAAATTGATAGAAAGTTGTACCATTTTGTTTTGTGATAATAAATTATTTGAGAGATTGTATATATTGTTTATAATCATTAAACCTCTTTTATTTTAAAAAAA
>CASFCU010000042.1 GCA_949293285.1 uncultured bacterium | reverse complement strand
GTAAATCTTATTAAAAATTATATTATGAAAAATGGTGTTATAGATAAAAGAATTTTGAATGAAGATCCTTTTACAAATTATGGCTCAATTACAGAGTTATTTGAAGGGCAAATTAATATATTACAAGTTATAGTAATGATTATAGATTTAATTAATCAGAATGGATGCTTTAGACAAGAAAAGATATAAAGATTGTTTAATAATATGTTGGATAAAAAGGACTTGTAGTTGTTAAATTTAAAATAGTATATTTTATTATTTGTAACAATGTAAAAGTATAATAAATGAAAATATTTTAGATAATAATGCCTTAAAAATTTGCTTTATTAATATAATAGGAAAATGACTCTTTTATATTTATTAGTGTTCTATTTATCTGTAAACAGTTAATAAGTGTTACTTTGATTCATTTGTTAGAAAGAAGGTAAAAAATATGGCAATTACTATTACAGATTATTTAGGTATAGAGAAGCAAAAATTTGATGATTTAGGTGCTTTTGATAGTTTTTTAGATATAAATTCGAAATTATTTGTTTCACCTATGTTACTAAAAAGAACCAAAAACACTTATTTTGAAGGATGTTATGACAAAATTATCGAACAATTTGACATAATATTAAAGTTGTTAAAAATATCCAAAGAAAAAGATGATAGATATTGGAATGAGGCAGTAAGAAGATTAGTATCAAAAGAAGAAAAAGGTTTATCATTAGGATATGCCAAAAATAGCGATAAAGGATCAGGAATTTCTTGGGAAATAGCAGAAAAAATAATTTCTGTCGCAAAAGAATTTGTTGATATAAAAAAAGATTTTCCAGAAATTTTTGAAGTAATGTGTGTATTTGAAAAGGGAATTGGCAGTGATAGAATTAGTGATATTATATTACATAATATTAAAGAAAATATTTATAAATATTCTGAATTTGTATTTTCTCATTTTGAGATAAAGAAGAAAAGTTATGAATATAATGGATGTAAATATAATCTTCCTGTAAATGAATATAATAATCACCCAATACTAATAATAGATAAAAACTTGTTACTTGATTTACCAGTTGCCGAAGATTTTAGCGATATAGATTATGTGTCTTCATTTAATGAAAAAGTTAGAAAGGAGTTTTCTGAATATTTAAATATTTCGGATAAAAGGAGGAAATATACAAAGGACGAAATAAAAAGATTGTTTGTCGGAAATGATAAATTCTTTTCAACTTTTCTTGCTAAATACAGAGAAGATGATATAGAGCCTTATGACTTTATTAAAGATAAAAATGGAGAAATAAAATGGTATTATATTTCTAAAGAGTTTGTGAAAGAAAATCCTTTGGATATTAATAAAAAGATTAATGTATACGACTTAGTAAAAATAATTTGTGAACAATTTAAATATTTAATTGAAGAAAAAGGTCTTTGGAAATCTTTATATAATGATAATGGGATAGCTTTGAATGAAACACATAGTCAAAATCTTTTCTTTGGAATTGCAGATTCTTATTGTAAAGCGAATGATATAGATATTAGTAGGGAAAATAATAATGGAAATGGACCTGTTGATTTTAAAATAAGTGCTGGGTATAAAAATAAAATAATTGTGGAAATAAAAAAATCATCTAATGATCAATTACCACATTGTTATAATGTACAGATACCGTTATATATGAAGCAGGAAGAAGTTGAAAAAGGAATATATTTATTAATTAATTTAGGTGATCACGATAAAAGAGTCGCTAACTTTAAAAATGAAATGCAAAAGTATAAAAACACCAAAATTGAGTTGATAGAAATAGATGGAAGAAAAAAAGAAAGTGCGAGCAAAAGAAAAGAGATAAAATCATAAAAATTCAATTATTATTAATAATTATAGTAGATAAAAAATATGTGCTTATATATTTATCTTTAGTATGATTTGTAATTAATTAGTAAGAAGACGGTATTCAATTATAAAGTGACTAATTCAAACAAATATAACTTGCAATCTCCTCAAAACAGAGCTAACATACACTACAAGGAATCGATTTTTATCTTATATTTTTAAAAGATGACCCACATCGCCCCATATTGAAATTTACACGCACCTTTGTGTGTTAAATGGTAAAAGTTCGTAATCCTTTGTATTATGGACTTTTTCTTTTATAAAGGTGGTTAATAACGATGAGAATTGTGCTCACAGAGATTTTAAGTTTTTCTTGGTTTGTAAAAAGATATTAAGAATTAATGATATAACTAAATTAAATATAGAATATTTTTTAATAATTCTAATTTTAGGAAAAAGGAAGCGTATAAAATTATTGCTAGCAGCGGTAATTAATCATAGTGAACTAATAAACATAGAATAGCTTAAAAAAATATTAAAATTTAATTTCCTTTTATTTATAAGAATAAAATAGTATTTTCTTTTTTTACGCGTGTGTCGTTATTTGTAGAAATATTTGATATCATTAATTCAGAATTAAGATATTGTACAGATCTTTGGTGATTTTATATCGTCCTTTTATTAAAATTGATTACCTATTTTGCTATAAAGGTAAAACTGTCATCCTTTCATTCTAGTGTAGTTTTGATTTATAAATTCCTTTAATTGGTTTAGTCATTTGTATTGTTTATATGTTTTGTTTATAAAAAAATGCATATAAATATTTGATTTTTATATACATTAAAAAATTATATTTAAAATTATGTTATTTTTGGTAAAGAAATAAATAAAATAGCTAAAAATATAGGGTGTAGAGGTAAAATAATTGTTTTGGTTATCATTTTGAATTCAGTCTAAATAGATTGTTGTATTTACAGATTATGATGTTAATGATACTTATTTTTGTGAAGTGGATGGAAGCAAGTTATTATTTATTTTTCATTTATATGTTCAAACGATAAATTTAATATTTTTTCAATGTGATCATCGTTTAATGCATAATAGGCATTTTTTCCTTTTTTTCTGACTTTAACTAATTTAGCTGTTCTTAAAGATTTTAATTGGTGTGATATTGCAGAAGGTGTCATATTTAATTTATTAGATAATGAACTAACACATAATTCTCCATTTTGTAGGGACATCAATATTTGAAGTCTTGTACTGTCTCCTAATATTTTAAAAAAGTCCGATAAATCAGTAATTAAGTTATAGTCAGATATTTCTTTTTTTGTTTCTTTCATTGTTCACCTCATCTGTTTTTATTATACTTGAATGTTTGAAGAAATGTCAAATTTTCAAAAAACATATTGACATTTGAACAACTATTCACATATAATGTTATTGAATAGGAAACTATTGTTAGGAGATTTGGAGGTTTCTATGAGAAAAAACTTTTATTTGAAAAATTTAGATTGTGCAAATTGTGCTTCTAGACTGGAAGTGGCTATTCAAAAGTTGAATGGTGTAAAGGATGTAACCGTTAATTTTTTTACACAAATGATGAGATTAGAACTTAATGATGATTATAATGATGAAATTCTTAATGAATTAAAGAGAGTTTGTGCAAAGATTGAGCCAGACGTAGTTATTATTGAGAAATAGAGGTGAAGAAATAAAATGAATCATAAAGAAAAAAAGTTGTTAGTTCGAATTTTATTATCCATTTTCTTTTTAATTGTCTCTTTTATTGTTTCTACTAATGAAATTCTGCTTTTTGTTTTTTGTTTTATTTCTTATTTATTAGTAGGTGGAGAAGTTCTCATGAAAGCAATACGTAACTTGTTTAAAGGGAAGTTTCTCGATGAGAATTTTTTGATGTCACTTGCTACTGTTGGAGCATTTGTTCTTAAGGAATATTTCGAGGGAGTATTCGTTATGCTTCTTTATCAAATAGGGGAGTTATTTCAATCTTATGCTGTGGAGAATTCTCGTAAATCGATTTCTAGTTTAATGGATATCCGACCTGATTATGCAAATGTTTATATCGGTGAAAAACTAAAAAAGGTCAATCCTGAAACTGTTAAAGTGGGAGATCTTATTGTAGTAAAGGCTGGTGAAAAAATTCCTCTTGATGGTGTGGTTGAAAATGGAGAGGGACTGATAGATACTTCAGCATTAACCGGAGAAACTGTTCCAAAACGCGTTATGAAGAAAAGTGTGGTACTTAGTGGATGTATTAATAAAACAGGATTATTGACCATTGCTGTTACGAAAGAATTTGGTGAATCCACAGTTTCTAAAATTTTGGATTTAGTGGAAAACGCTAGTAGTAAGAAAGCAAAAGCAGAAAATTTTATTACTAAATTTGCCAAATATTATACACCGATTGTAGTTATTTTGGCACTCTGTTTGGCTTTTTTACCACCTATCTTTGTTCGTAATTTAACAGTTATAGAATGTGTGAAAAGAGCAATGACCTTTTTAGTGATTTCTTGTCCTTGTGCTTTGGTTATTTCCGTTCCTTTGAGTTTCTTTGGAGGAATCGGTGGTGCTTCTAAATTGGGGATTTTAGTTAAAGGAAGCAGTTATCTTGAAGCTTTATCGAAAACTAAAGTTATGGTTTTTGATAAGACAGGAACTTTGACAAAGGGAAAGTTTTCAGTTACAAAGGTATTTCCAATCACAATTTCGGAAGAAAAATTGATGGAGTTTGCTGCTTATGCTGAACTATATTCCAATCATCCTATTGCTCAATCGATAAAAGATTCTTATAAGAAAAAAATTAATAAGGATAGAATAAGTGATGTGAAAGAATTCTCTGGTAAAGGTGTTGTTTGTAAAGTTTCTGATAAAGAGATTGCAGTCGGGAATAAAGCTCTTATGGAAGATCTTGCTGTTTCTTTTTCAGAAGAAAAAAATATTGGTACTACTGTGTACGTGGCTGTTGATAAAAAATACGTGGGATATATTTCTATTTCTGATCAGATTAAAGACGAAGCAGAATTGACAATTCAAAAGTTGCGCACGGAAAATAAAATAGATAAAATTGTCATGTTAACTGGTGATAATGAAGAAATTGCTTCTTCTGTGGCATTGCAATTAGGAGTTGATCAATATTATTCAAAGCTACTTCCTATAGATAAAGTTGAAAAAGTTGAATATTTATTGTTACAGAAAAATCAAAATACTAATGTAGCATTCGTTGGAGATGGTATTAATGATGCACCAGTTTTAACTAGGGCAGATATTGGTATTGCCATGGGAGCATTGGGAAGTGATGCTGCAATTGAGGCGGCAGATGTGATTATCATGGATGATGACTTGTTGAAAATTAACGAAGCAGTATCTATTTCTAAGCGTACAATAAAAATTGTTAAACAGAATATATGGTTTGCAATTGGAATAAAAGTTGTTTTTCTAATTTTAGGAGCTTTTGGTATTTCTCATATGTTAGAGGCCGTTTTTGCTGATGTAGGTGTTTCGATTTTAGCAATTTTAAATTCAATGAGAGCATTATATGTTAAAAAGAGGTAAAATATATTTATATAAGGAGAAGGTGAGGAAAGGTGAAGAAAACAATTATTAAGGTGGATGGTATTCAGTGCAGTCATTGTGAAAACAGAATAAAAAATTCTTTAAATAGAATAGAGGGAATTCTTCATGTTTTGGCAAGTTCTGATGATGGTGAAGTTATCGTTGAATATGAAGATTCTCTGAAGATTGAAGATATAAAGAAAAAAATAGAAGATTTAGGATTTGAAGTAAAATGAATAAGGTAATTTTGAATATTGGAGGAATGAGTTGTAGTGCTTGTTCTATTGGACTTGAAAAGTATTTAAACAAACAAAAAGGTGTTCAGAGTGCAAGTGTTAATTTGGTTCTTGCTCAGGCAGTAATCTTATATGACCAATCTGTTACTATAGACGATTTGGAAAAGTACGTTTTTGATGCAGGATTTGAGAGTTTAGGTGTGTATGATCAAAAATTAAAAGTAGAAAAGATAAAAAGAAATGATAAAATGCTACTTATTATCTTTGGAATTTTGTCTGTTATTATGTTATACATATCGATGATGCATATGTTTCATTTACCAATAATTCCATTTTTGTCTATGGAAAAGTATCCTGTGAATTATTCTGTTTCTTTGTTTATTTTAGCAACTTTTTTTATGATTTATGGAATGGATATTTTTAAAAGCGGTTACAAAAATTTGATTCATAAAACGCCTAATATGGATACTTTAGTTTCTATTGGGGTGTTGTCTAGCTTCTTATATAGTATTTTTGGAATGATTATGATTATAGGTGGCAATGTTAGTTATGTTCATAGTTTGTATTTCGAATCGTCTGCTATGGTACTATTTTTCATTAAATTGGGTAGATTTATTGATTCGAGAAGTAAAGAAAAGACTAAACTTGCTATTCAAGAGTTAGTCCAAATTACTCCAACAATCGCTTTAAAGAAAACATCTACATCTGAAAAAGAGGTAACGATAGATGAAATAGAAAAAGGTGATATTTTAATTTGTAAACCGGGTATGAAGATAGCGGTAGATGGTATTATTGTAGATGGGGATGCTCATTTAGATGAATCTTTTATTACTGGTGAATCTATGCCTATAAAAAGAAAAAAGGGTGATAGAGTTGTGGCAGGAAGTATTAATTATGATGGGTATTTCGAGTATGAAGCTTTAAAAATAGGGAAAGAATCTATGATATCTGAAATTGTAAGGTTGGTTTTAGAAGCTACCAATACGAAGGCTCCTATATCTAGATTAGCTGATAAAGTAAGTAGTTATTTTGTTCCCTTTATTATGATTTTGTCTTTTTTTACCTTTTTTGGGTATCTTTTGTTGGACTATAGCTTTTCTTTTGCTCTTGAACATTTCGTTACTGTTCTTGTAGTTGCTTGTCCTTGTGCTTTGGGGCTAGCTACTCCTCTTGCTATTGTTATTAGTGAAGGAATTTGTGCCAAGAATGGTATTTTGGTTAAAACAAGTACGACCTTGGAAAATGTACACAAAGTTGATACTGTTGTTTTTGATAAGACAGGTACTTTGACTTATGGAAATTTAAAAATATCCAAAATTTATAACTATAGTGCTTATAATGATGAGAAATTAATTCAATTAGTAGCAAGTCTAGAAGCCAAATCTACTCATCCAATTTCTAAAGCGTTTTTGGATTATAGTAAAGAGCATCATATCCCACTGGTTTCTGTTAGTCAATTTTGTAATATTGCCGGTTCTGGATTACAAGCTAATATAGAGGGGAAAAAAATTTATATTGGTAATCATAAAATCATTTCGAGATTAAAAATAAAAAATATTCATGGTGATGATGAAATTAGTTTGACAGAACTTGGAAATAGCATCGTTTATGTTATTGAAAATAGAAAAGTTATTGCACTCATTGGTGTGAAAGATATTATAAGAGAGGATGCTATTAGTACTATAAAAACATTAAAAGATATGGGAAAAGAAGTGATTATGCTTACTGGAGATAATCAAAATACTGCTAATATTATTGCAAAACAGTTGAAAATAGATACGGTTATTGCGGACTTACTTCCTAAAGATAAGGCTAAGATGATTCAGAAAATGGTTGCTTCTTTCAAAATGGTCATGATGGTTGGTGATGGAATCAATGATGCACCTAGTCTTGTTTCTTCTTCCATCGGTGTTAGTGTATCTAGTGGTACGGATATTGCCAATGATTCTTCTGATGTTATTTTGATGAATGATCATTTAGATAATTTAATAAAATTGTTTATTGTTAGTAAGAAAACAATAAGAAATATTAAACAAAATTTGTTTTGGGCCTTTTTTTACAATGTATGTATGATTCCAATAGCAATGGGATTGTTCTCTTCTTTTAATATTTCGATGAATCCGATGCTTGCTGGTATTGCTATGACTATAAGTAGCCTAACGGTTGTATTGAATGCATTAAGATTAAAAAATGTGATATAAAAAATAATCAAACCTTTCTATTCTCTCTCTATTTTTTCAGTAGGTTCGTTTATAGGAAGATATCGTTTTAAAAATTTAATATATTGAAAAACTAGATTCTAATTTAAGAAGGATTAACTATACTTTAGTCAATTACCATGTAGATTTAAAATAAATTTATTAAAAATATTTGAAAATTAGTTAAACAATGATAAAATGAATATTGTTAATAATAACTGAAGTTCGAGGTGGCTGTAATGAACATAATGATTTTAACGGATGGTTATCGAAAAGACTGTTATCATAAAAAAATAATTTTATCTTCTTTATTTCAATTTAGGGAAATGAAGATATGATGGAAGAAAGGAAAATTTATATCATATTTTCTTATACGGGAACTATGTTTTCAAAATTATTAAAGTTTATTTTAAATGATAAATATGTTCATGTTAGTATTTGTTTCGATGAAAAACTTACTACTGTTTATAGTTTTGGTAGGAAAAATCCTAAAATTATGTTTCCGTGTGGATTAATCAATGAGGATGTAAAATTAATTGGGAAAGTATTTAAAGGATCTATCTGTCAAGTTTATGAATTAAAAGTGGAGGAAGATAAATATCGTATTTTGAAAAAAAATTAGAAAAATTTATATCTAATAAAGAAATCTATCGATATAATATTTTAGGATTGATACCACTTAATTTTAATGTTATTTTTCATAGAAGAAAACATTTTGTATGTAGTCAATTTGTTGGTAAACTTTTGCAAGATAGTGGAATTTGTGATTTAAAGAAAGATTACTCTTTAATAAAACCTGGAGATATAGGATCCATTGGTAATTTGAATAAAATATACGAAGGTAAAATTATTAATTATAATTTTTGATATATTTGTTATCCGTTATATAGATGTTTAAGATTAGGTTATTTATCAAATTTATTTGTTAATAATCTTTTCTTTTTTTATTTAAATTTTCTATACATTCTTTTAGATATTTTTTATTATGTTCTTTGTATATTTTTTTGTGATAGAAAGTCTTTTTAGTAAAGTCCGTAAAGTCATATCCAATATTTTTTCCACGATAATTTTTATTTTTCCATAGGTTGTTTACTTTATAATTTCTTCTTTCCATTTCTTTTATAACTATTAGATGGAATTGGTATAGGTAATAGTAGGGATGTTTAAATACATAGTCTACTGTTTTATGTTTTCTTCCAAAACCCTTTCCTCTTAATGCGCACAATTCTCTATGCTGTCCTAGTAATTGTTCTTTCGGAAGATATTTTATTAAATTTTGATGCCATAAACGCAAAATCATCACCATCTTTAATTTACATATACTTTTAGTCAATATTCTGTCGAATATTGTACAATGTTATTGTTAAATGTTATAATATTTTTATAGACTATGGAGGAGAATATGTTCAGGAAAATAAAATCAATAGTAATTCGATATAGAAAATGGATGATACTTTTTGTCTGTTTGATACTTTTTTTGTTTATAGTAGAAGATGTATTTGAGAAAGAGATTATTTCTTATGATGAATGGGCTTATCGTATTTTAGTTCAAAATTTGCGAAGTGATTATCTTACTAGTATTATGATAGTAATTACTAATTTTGCTAGTGGTTGGGTATTAGGAACCATTGCTCTTTTATTATTTGTTTTTTTAAAAAATAAGAGAAAAGGTTTGTGTGCTACTATTAATTTGCTTTTAATAACACTGGTGAATTTGATTTTGAAGATGATTATTCAAAGACCAAGACCCAGTGGCTTTAATATTATTATAGAATCTGGTTATAGTTTTCCTTCTGGTCATTCGATGGTTTCAACTGCTTTTTATGGTTTTTTAATATATCTTACTTATAAAAATGTTAAAAATAAAATAGTAAGAAATGTAGTGTGTGTATTATTATTTTTACTTATTTTATTGATTGGAATCAGTAGAGTTTACCTTGGAGTTCATTATGCCAGTGATGTCATCGGTGGATTTTTAATTTCCGTTTCCTATCTTATGGTTTTTGTAACCATTGTACCTAGATTTTTAAAAGTGATTGACAATGAAAGTAATTTTAATGTAAAGGAGTAATCTTTTTGGTCTATAAAAGTGATATTTTTTGTTATAATTTATATAAAGAATGGAGAATGATATGCATAAAAAAAAGTATAAGTTGAAAAAGAAAAATTTTTGTATATTTATGATTTTGTTTCTGTTGGTTTTTGTATTTATATTATATAAGCCATGTAGCAGTATTTTTAGTCTTATGGGAAAAGATTATAGCTTTAGTGAGTCTTATCGTATTTATAGGAGTGGTTTAACGGATAGAGTACTCGAAAGAGAATACAGTAAAACTATTGCTAATGTAGTAGGTAGTAATGAGTATGTCGATGAGAACTTTGATTATTATTATAGTATTGATTTTTATGAGAGAGATGATTTTTTTGCTTTGGTAAATGAATTGATTGATATAGGGTATACTGGTGCAGATATTAATGCTATTAATAAAAATTATAATGAAGTTTTAGTAAGTTATTTATCTAATCATTATGTAGAAAATATTTCTAAGTGGCTAGAGTATGATTTTTTTAAACCTGATAAAATACAAAGATATTTAGATGATTTTGATGGAAGTTATAAAGATACTATTGTTCGTGTTAATATTGGTCTTGATCAACCTTATTATGAAAATGTTACTGTTGTTAGTGAGTATTCTACAGACATGATTATTAATAAGTATCATCAGTTAGATGAAAATTATGTTCCAGATAATTTGACTCTTTTAGATCACTGTTCACAAGGAGAGCATTATTTATCATTAGAGGCTAAAGAGGCTTATGATAAATTATGTCAGGCATCTATTGAAGCGGGTCTTGATTTGTCTGTAAATTCTTCTTACAGAAGTTATCAGGACCAGGAAGAAGTTTATAATACTTATTATGAACTTTATGGACAAAACTATGTAGATAACTATGTAGCAGTTAGTGGTTATTCTGAACATCATACGGGACTTGCTTTAGACGTAAAATCGTTAAATTCTAATATATTTGCCAATTCAGAAGAATATCAATGGATGAAGGAAAATTCTTATAAGTACGGTTTTATTTTGAGATATCCAGATGATAAGAAAGATATTACTGGTTGTAATGGAGAAGCTTGGCATTATCGTTATGTTGGGTTGGAGATTGCTAAGTATATTTATGAAAATGATATTACATTTGATGAATATTATGCTATGTTTTTAGATAAGTGATTGTAAATGGCTTTATCCTGTTTTTGTTTTTACTATGATTGACTTGTGATTATAAATGAATGAGAATTATTCTAGGAGTGATAAAATGAACACGTATCAAGATATGACTGAACAGCAGATTTGGGATGAATTAGTTAGTTTTTTTGGGAATGAATATGCTGCAGCAGCAGTTTTGGGTAATTTTGAGAATGAAGGTGGTACTACTGGGTCTACCACTATGGAAACTAGAAAAGCAGAAGGACTTGGCATGACTAATCTTGAATATACACAAGCTGTGGATAGTGGTTCTTACGATAGTGAGTCTTTTGTGTCTGATGGTATCGGTTATGGTATGGCACAGTGGACAGGTGCTAGAAAAGAAAAACTGTTAAATTTTGCAAAAGCTAATAATGCCAGTGTCGGTTCTACTCAATTACAGATTGCCTTTTTAGAAAAAGAATTAGTGGATTATGAAAATGAACATGGATGGACTATTCTGAGTGATTTGAAAAATGCTGGTAGTGTTGCTGAAGCTAGTGAGATTTTTATGATTAGATATGAAGATTGTGGTACTAAGAGTAGTGAAAACATTAGATCTAGGGCTATGGATAGTGAGAAGTACTATGAAAAATATGCTGGAACTACTAGTTCTGGGAATAATACTACTTTACTAGAGCTTTTTAATTCTAACAGTTTAGATGGTGTATTATCAGATGTTACTATCGATATTCAAATTGATAGTTTAAATGATATTTGTGCGTCTTGGAATCAAAGAATTTTTGGAATTGATCTTGATTCTGTGAAAGTTTCTGAGATTTTTTCACCTTTGCTAGAGTGTGGAGTAGCGGTTTCTTATATACCTAGTTTAGAAAGTGCTTTAAAGCAAGCAACTAGTCTGGTAAATTCTGTTAATAATATTATTAAAACGGCGGGGGATGACCAAGTTGCTGTGGATGATAATTCTTACAATTTCACGGGTACAATTTCTAGTAGTGGAAACTTTAGTTACAAAGGAAATAGTTATAGTGCATCTTCTAGTAGTAACCCTTCTACATCTGTTGATAATTCTAATTTAAATTTAGAGATAAATACTGATATGATTCAGGCAATCAATCATTTGGATTTTGAGTCTTATATTTCTTTCATGAGGTCTTTATCTTCTATTGTTACTACAGAAGAATCTTTAACTACTTATTTTTCTAATTCGGCTTATGCTGATATTCTTAAAGAAAAACTTATGAATATTAGTTCTCTTCCTGATAATATTAAAACTATTATTTCGGATATGGATCCTAAAACATTACAAGTTACTTTATATTCATTGATAACGGATAGCACTGTAGTAACTGATATTTCTAAAAGTATTATGTATAATTATTTGGAAAGTCTTGCAAAAAGTTCTAATTTAAGTATGAATGAATTGTTAAAAGATAGAAGTTCTTTGGTGAGTATTTTTACTGATATGGGTAGTGTTTCTTCGGTGCTTAATAATAGTATCATTAATAAAACTGTGGCTAGTGATTTATTAAATATATACGATGGCAATTCTCTACAAAATACAAGTAATAATACTGTTTTAATGGTAAGAGAATTAGTAGAAGAAATTGCTGAAAAGAAAAATATAACTGTTGAATCCTTACTTACTGAGTCTGCTAATAGTAATTATTTAAATGAGTCTATCACGGAAGCCGGAAAGGCTTATCAATATGTTAGTAACGTAGGGTATACAGATTTAAATACTGCTTCTAGTATTTTAACTAATATTTTTACAAAGGGGTGATTTTGTGGCAAGAAATATAAAAATTAATTGTAGAAAAGTATATCATACTGGATCTAGTTATCAGCAAAGTGCAGTACAAATACAAAATATTCAAGCTAAGATGAGAGAAATTTCGTCGAATATTTCTTCTATCTGGCAAGGTAATGATAGTAATCAGTTTCTTCTGAAATTTAATAATCATATTGAATATTTAAATAATTTAGTGGATTTTCTCAATGATAAGGGTGATGTTTTGAAACAAAATGCTTTAAATCATAATAGAGCGGATAGAGAATTTTTAAATCGTATGAAAAGGACTGATTTTGATGAGTGATATGAAAATAAATACAGAGTTAATGAATGTTGAAATTGCAAAGTTAAAGGCAATTACTCTGGAGTTTGAAGAGTTGTTTTCTAAGATAGAAAATGAAACGAATGCTTTACAAGATTACTGGCAGACTAGAACTTCTGATGGTGTTTATAATGATTTTAGTATTTTTTATAAAGTTTTAGAAAATGTTAAATTAACCAATGAACAAGATATTAGCTTTTTAGAAAAGGTTGTTAATGCCAGTTATATGAATTATGAGACTAAAGCAAATGAATTAGTTGATCGTAATTTATCTGTTTAAAGGAGGGAATAATATGGCAGTAGTTATAGATTCTGAATTAGTTAATTTCAAAAACAAGGTTAGTTCATCTTTAAGTTCCATGAATACTGCACTTACTACTTTGACTTCTAAAATATCGGAGTTAGTTTCTATTAACACTTCTACGCAATCTTCTATTTCTTCTGTTTATGTTAGTGAAAATCAAGCCGAGATTTTGAGTAAATTTGATAAAATCAATAATATATATAATAAGATTAATACTAGTTTAGAGAGTGATTTGAATTCTATTTTAACGAAGTCATCATCATTAATTGATAAGATTACGGTTTTAGAGAAGTTACAGCAAGAGATCATAGAACAGGAAGAGAGAATTCGTAATGTCGGTTCTAAGTGGTCTTATAATGAGGATAGAAGTAATAAAAGTGAAGTAGATGCTCATAATAGTGAGATAGATCGAGTACTTGCGGATGCTAATTCTATTTTGAATACGAAAACTAGTGAATTTAATACTTTGCACAATGAGGCTTTATCTTATTTTTCTAATTTGAAAGCTTTGGATGCCTCTTTCTCTTTTGTTAGTGAATTTACTTCTGTTGATCTTTCTACTATTTCACAATATTTGACAGGTAACAGTTTACAAAAATATACATATACGGCTTCTAATGGAGAGACTTTTGATTATTATCTATATATTCCTGAATATAGTACAAATGTGGATAAGTTGCCCGTTCATGTTTATTTACACGGTTATGGGGAAGATGAAAAAGATGGCCTTACCGCTTTGTTGGGAAGTGAGGTTAAACCGAATGGTATCGTTATTTGTCCACAATCACCGGATGGAAAGTGGAATGATAATAATTGTGAGGATGCTTTAATAGAGTTAATTGATAAAGTAGTGGAAGATACTAACGCTGATAGTAATAGAATTTCTCTTAGTGGTAATAGTAGAGGAGCAATCGGTGGATATCGATTAATTTCTAGATATCCAGATTATTTTTCTGCTTATGTGCCAATTAGTGGACATTGTAATAAAATGGAAAAGACGGAAAGTGGTTGGGATTCTTTGGGAAATGTAAAAATATGGGCATTTCATGGAACCAATGATAATATGGTTTATTATAGTGGTGCAACTGGAGCTCAAGCAGAATTAGAAAAAAGAGGTTATGATAATATGGAAATTTATACTTGGGAAGGTGCTGGTCATGGCATTCAAACAGACATATTATCTGGAACTTATGAATATAATGGAGAGAAGTATAATCCCGTGGAATGGGCAATGAGTCAAACAAAGAATCAAAATTAAAAGGTATGTTAAAGTACCTTTTATTTGTAGAAAGGATAATTTATGAATAGATATTTATTTACAAGTGAATCTGTTACAGAAGGGCATCCCGATAAGATATGTGATAGGATTAGTGATACTATATTAGATAAAGCAATAGAAGAAGATCCAAATAGTAAGATGGCAGTGGAAGCTACTATCAAAGATAATTTTATTCTTATTTATGGGGAGGCTAATACAAAAGCAAATCTCAATTATGTAGAAATTGCAAAGGAGGTCCTTAAAGATATTGGCTATCCAGATGAATTTAGTGTTTTAGTAAAAATTAGTAAACAGTCGAATGAAATAGAAAATGCTGTAGAAAGAAATCAAATTTGTGCTGGTGATCAAGGAATTATGTTTGGTTATGCTACTAATGAAACAGAAGAATATATGCCATCTGCTATTTTATTTGCAAACAGGTTATCTAAAAGGCTTGCCGAAGTAAGAAAACAAGGGGAAATAATAGGAATTCTTCCTGATGGGAAAACGCAAGTTACGGTAGAATACTTAGACGGTGCTCTTAAAAGAGTGGATACGATTATCATTGCATGTCAACATGTAGCCAATATAGATAAAAAATATCTCGAGAAAGAAATGATAGATAAAGTTATTAAAAAGGTAATACCTAGTCATATGATCGACTCCGATACTAAAATTTTAATTAATACAAGTGGTTCATTTGTAAAGGGAGGTCCATTTGCAGATAGTGGAACTACTGGTAGAAAGATTGTTTGTGATACTTATGGTGGTGCTGCTGCTATCGGTGGAGGAGCACTTAGTAGTAAGGATCCCACTAAAGTAGATAGAACTGGTGCTTATTATGCTAGATACGTTTGCAAAAATGTTGTTTCTCATGGCTATGCTGATAAATGTTTATTGCAAGTATCTTATGCTATAGGACAGGAAAAACCCATATCGATTTTTTTAGATACTTTTGGAACTAATAAAGTAAGCTATGAAGAGATATTAAAGTATATTAATGAAAATTTTTCTTTTCAGGTAGAAAATATGATTAAAGAACTGAATCTATTGAGACCGATTTATGCTCAGGTTTCTTGTTATGGTCATTTTGGTAGGGATGATTTGAATTTACCTTGGGAAAAAATTAAGAATTGATTTTAAGTATTGAAAAAAATTAAAAAAACATATATCATATATATATGTTGATTGCCCCATAGCCAAGCGGTAAGGCGGTAGACTCTGAATCTATTATGCGCTAGTTCGAATCTAGCTGGGGCAGCCATTTAGAATTTTGTAGAAAGTAGGTTTTTTATGACAGATAAAGAATTAGCGGATTTAATTTATCCTCATATTACTAAGACAGTAGAAGATTATGAGAAAATTTATCCCAAAAGAAATTTAAAAGAGAATGCGGTTGTATCTAGATTTGCCCCTTCTCCTACTGGATTTGTTCACATGGGAAGCTTACTTACTACTTTAATAGAGAGAAAGATTCCTGATGAGACAGATGGAGTCTTTTATTTACGTATAGAAGATACGGATCAGAAAAGAAGTGTAGAAAATGGGATACAGGGAATTGTAAATGATCTTAAGAACTTTGATATTAAAATAGATGAGGGCGTAGTTGGAGAAAATGAACAGATTGGTAATTACGGTCCTTATATTCAAAGTCAAAGAAAAGAAATATACGAGTGTTATGCAAAAAGTTTAATAGCAAGAGGTCTTGCTTATCCTTGCTTTTGTACCCCAGAAGAGCTTGATGAAACAAGAAACCTTCAAGAATTAAACAAAGAGAGAATCGGCTATTATGGTTCTTTTGCTAAGTGCAGAAATTTGTCTAATGAAGAACGTGCTCGAAGAATTAAAAATAAAGAGCCATATGTTATTAGATTAAAATCACCTGGAGATTATGAGAGAAAAATAGTTTTCAATGATTTAGTAAGAGGAAAAATAGTTTTCCCAGAAAATGATTTAGATGTTGTTTTAATTAAAAGTGATGGACTTCCTATTTATCATTTTGCCCATGTGATCGATGATCATTTGATGAGAACAACACATGTGTTAAGAGGAGAAGAATGGTTATCTTCTGTACCTGTACATATTCAGCTTTTTGATATTTTGAACTTTGAATTGCCAGAATATGCTCATTTGGGTCTTGTTATGAAAATAGATGAAGAGACTGGTTCTAAAAGAAAGCTTTCTAAAAGAAAAGATAAGGAAGCTGCGGTTAGTTATTATCATGAAAAAGGTATTCCTGTGGAAGCAGTTAAACTTTATTTGATGACTATCGGTAATTCTAATTTTGAAGAATGGTTGAATCAAAATCCAACTGCTTCTATTAATGATTTTAAATTTAGCTTTAAGAAAATGAGTGCTAGTGGTTCTCTTTTTGATTTAGAGAAGTTAATTAATATATCAAGAAATTATATTAGCAGATTAACTGCAGAAGAAGTTTACCAAAGAGTATTGACTTATACCCAAGAGTTCGATTTAGAATTTTATCAGTTACTAGTAAAATATAAAGAGTATTGTATTAGTATGTTTAATATAGAACGTAATTTAAAAAAGCCAAGGAAGGATTATGCTAGTTTTTCTGATATTAGAGGTTATACTTGGTATATGTTCGATGAACTTTTTCATGAAGATGTCGAATATGATTTTCAATCTATTCATGATGTTGAAGAAATTAAAAAAATCTTAAATAGATATATGGAAAAATATTATGATGAGAACGATGATGAACAGACTTGGTTTGAAAAGATAAAGGAATTGTCTTTTGAACTAGGGTATGCCAAAGAAGTAAAGGAATATAAAGAAAATCCTGATCATTACAAAGGACATGTAGGTGATATTAGTATGGTTCTAAGAGTAGCGCTTACAACTCGTTCTATGACTCCTAATCTTTATCAAATCATGAAATTATTTGGTAAAGATCGAGTTTTTCAGCGATTTCAGTTCATAACAAATAAGTAGGAGAAGTTTTTTCTTCTTTTTTCTTTAGGAGGAATTGATATGAAAAACAAAAAAATTCTTTTTTTGATAATTTTATCTTTATTTATCTTGTCTGTTTTTGTTTTTTTGGCTACTATGAATTCGAAAAAGAAACCTTATTATGAAATTTCTCAAAATTTAGAAGTGGAGGTATATTCTGATATTAAGGTAAGTGACTTTGTTACTATTCATGGTGGAAAATTAATAGATGATTATAATATAGATACTACGCAATTAAGAGAAACGTCGGTAGAATTTAGTTATGTGATTGATGATAAAGTATATGAAGATTCTTTTTTTATTCATGTAGTAGATACTACAAAACCTTATGCTGGTGTGTCTAAAGTGTATAATTATGTTATAGGAAATGATTTTACCATGGAAAATGATGTATTTTGTGGAGATAATTATACAAAAAATCCAGAGTGTAGTATTGTTGGAGATTATAATTTAGATGAAGTGGGTGAATATGGATTAATTTATAGAGTAAGAGATGAAAGTGGAAATATTAGTGAGTATCCATTTACACTTAGAGTTTTAGAAGAGAAAATCTCTACTACTGGAAGTAGAATTTCCTTTCATGATATCCAAAATAGACTGCCAAGTGATGCATCTTTAATGATTGATGTTTCGAAATGGCAAGAAGATATTGATTGGAAAACTGTTAAAGAAAGCGGTATTGATTATGTTATGATTCGATTAGGAACCCAGTCTGGAGTAGGAAAGGGATCTGTTATAGATTCTTATTTTGAAAAAAATATAGAAAAGGCTCAAAAAGAAGGAATTAATGTTGGAGTTTATTACTATTCTTATGCAAGAAATGAAGAAGAAGCCTTAGAGCAGGCAGAATGGGTAATTCAAGTTCTTAAAGATTATGAAATAGATTTGCCAGTGGCATTTGATTGGGAATGTTGGTCTTTGTTTTCTAGTTTCAATATTAATTTTCATGAGCTTAATCTTTTAGCAAAAACATTTCTTACTAGAATCGAAGAAGAAGGATACAATGTGCTTTTATATAGTAGTAAGAACTATTTGGAAAATGTTTGGAATTTAGATTATGATATTTGGCTTGCTCATTATACCGAAGAAACAAATTATAAAGGACCTCGTATTATGTGGCAATTTACTAGTTCTGGAGAAATACCTGGAATTCATGGGAATGTTGATGTTAATTTTTATTATAATAAATAAACCATATGAAAAAATAAACTAGATTTTGAGCAATTTAAAAATGATCACTTTTGAATATATTAAATTGAGTTTCTTATGAAAGAAAAATATCAAATTAAATAAAAAGATACCACTTACATTGTTCTACAGAAATATATAATAGAAAATAAATTGTATGATGAAGTGATTATGGTTTGTTTATATGGACTATGTATTATGAAGTGACTAGAATGTTCATTTTTATGTATATTACATAACCAATGATATCCTAAAATCTGGTATTGTAAATTTTGTTTTAGAGAACAAAATTAAGTGATCAGGTAAGAGCTCTTTTGATTATTGTAAGTTGATAAAATTTAAAGAAAACATGAATGTTAAACGTTATTTATTTGTAAATTTATCAAATCTCATGATTGGCATAATCCGATTAATAAAAAATATATGAGGTTATTTGTGGCGGATTATAATATATGGTAAATTTATATATTCAAGATATAAGAGATTTGTAAAAGAAAAAAATCGAATGATTGTCATATGAAAACCTATAAAGAGGCTCCTCTTTATAGGTTTTTTTTAAAATTATTCAAAGAAAAAATGGTAAGAGATTTCATAAAGTAAAATACTTTATGAAATAGAAGTGATTGCTATTTTTGCAAAATTTGTCGAAATAGGAAGAAATGGAGGTGAAAAAATGAAAAATAAAAAAACATTTGTTGGGATGGCAATAATGATAGCCGTATTGATGTTGGGTGTAGGATATGCAGACATATCTAATGTGACATTAAATATTAGTGGAACATTAAGTGCAACTCCAAGTGATGAAAACTTTAAAGTGAAATTTACTGTGACTCCAAGTACAGATAAAACAGAGGTAGCTAATAGTGAAGCGGCAACGATGGAAGCGTTGATTAGTTCTGATTTGCTAGCTACTATAGAAGTATCGGGGTTAGCAGCTAAGGGAGATAAAGTAGAAGCAACGTATACGATAGAAAATGGAAGTCCAGATTTAAATGCCGCACTTAGTGCAACTACAACCAATAGTAATAGTGATTATTTTAGTATTAGTTATGAATTTGCAGAAGAGGGTATTACTGCAAAAGGAACAACAACCATCACAGTTACTGTCGAGCTTATCAAAACACCAGTAGATACTGATGAAGAAGCAGAAGTATCGGTAGAAATTACAGCAAGTCCAGTGCAACCATAATGATATTTGATAAAAAAT
>CASFCU010000041.1 GCA_949293285.1 uncultured bacterium | reverse complement strand
GTTTTTTCCTTTATGATCATTGCTAAGACTGATTTTAGGTCGAGTAAAAATCACTTGTTTTACTACCTTATTTATACATTTTTAAGTTGGTATATGCTATTTAGTACTTGTACATACAATTACAATAGTTTTTAAAGTATTGATTTTTTTTAAAAAATAGTATAATATATTCGTGTAGAAAATGATTTATGTATTTGAAAAGCATAAATTAATTTATTCTTACGTATACTAATACATGAAGATAATTTAATCTTCTGCATTATTACAACTAAATAGAGCATGTTCGAGGATAGAAAGATGGCTATCGCGCATAGCAATATGTAAAGTGTAGAGGTAACTCGATGAGATGTGGGAACAATCGCCCCACCGAATATGTTCTAAAAGTTCAGCTCTCTAGTTATTATCTAGAGAGCTTTTATTTTTTTATGGGAGATTGGATAAATGAAAAAGGAAATATTACTTACTATTGATCAAAATTATATAAAACGATATAAAAATTTGGGCGAAGAGTTTATAGGAAAGAAAATAGTTATGTATGATGATAGATACAATCATATCGAGAAACACAGAAATGAATTTATTAGTGTAGAATCCTATAATGTGACAATCAATTCGTTAGAAGACATAATAAAAAATCCTGAATTTATAGCTATCGATTCAAAAAATAATTCATTAGAATTTATAAAGAAAATTACAGAAAACGTTTTAGTAGCTGTCAGGGTTTCTAATTCTAAGGAATTAAAAATTAAAACTCTTTATCCAATAAATGATAAAAAAAAGAACAGGCTAAAAAATAGAATTGGTTAAAAATTTACAAGTTACTATAATTTCTAGCAAGGTGTAAAAAGGACTAAAAAGTTTTATCTAGTTATATATGATATAATCGTGTATATATGTCATAATTTTGTATCATAAAATAGGAGGAAAAATAAGTGTGAAAAATAATTTGACCCAATCGTGAGTAAAAACACAAAAAAAGACGATCTTAAAAACAAGTTCGGTTTCATTTAGAAAAAACAGAATATTATTTAGGAATTTCTTGAATAGATGATACATCAAATCCCTGTGATTTTAGAAAGTCCAGTGCTGTCTCAACTGTATAATTATTCTTTTCTCTTTGTGGCTTTGGATCCTTAAATGATTCGTAGTCTGAAGGATTGAACTTTTCTCCAGTAAGAATCATGTGATATATACTGACAAGCATCATTCTTGCGATAGCTATGATTGCTTTCTTGTGTCCTCTTCTTTTCTTGATCCTTGTATACTTTTGACCAAAATAACTGTTTTTCTTTCTGATGGCTGCCAATGCACATTGTACTAATACCGGTTTAAGATACTGCCCGGCTTTGCTGATACGAACTGATCTTTTCTTTCCTGCACTTTCATTATTGGCAGGAGAGACTCCAGCCCAGCAGCATAGCTGTTTATCTGTTTCAAATTGTGTCATATCAACACCGATTTCAGAAATGATAAGAATAGCAGACATAAGCTGTATTCCATCAATTT
>CASFCU010000040.1 GCA_949293285.1 uncultured bacterium | reverse complement strand
GTTATTCTACCAGCCGTACTATTTTCCCTTAAGTATTCCATTCTATCAGAGGTATCAGAAATCTTTGCTGCTTCCGTGATAACATTGGGATCTTCGATAAGTCTAAGATAAGCTCCACCAGAAACATCTCCTCCATCTACATAATAAGAATTTCCACCAATTTCAATAATGTCTCCCTGTCTAAAGCTAGAACTGTCTAATACTTCCGTTACTGAAGAATTAGTACTAGATACATCTTGCACTGGTCCTATTGTTTCAGTTGTAGAAGCAGACGAAGACTGTGGTGTGCTAGGAGTTGTTGGGGCTATAGTAAAATCTCTTAGTTCACTATTTTTATATTCGTCCGATGCTCCATCCGGACCCCTTAGCGTAATAACACTATCCAAATTAGTATTCATTACGGTATATGCAATGCTTTCTCCATTTTCAGTTTTATAAATTGTGTCACCAAATTCTAGTTTTTGACCGTCTAGACTCCATGCCATTTTCTCATCTCCTAACTATTTACATCCAATAGGACATTATTATCATCTACATTTTTACTCAAAATCTGATCGTATGTCTTATAGTCATATAAAGTCTTTTTCATGAAATCAATAAAAAGCTGTATTCCATCTTCTATCGGAGTAAAGTTTTTTTCTAACATTTTGAATTTGTTATAAATCACTTCTTGAGTTCTACTTGTCCAAGTGCTAGTTGCATTGATTTCTTCAGCATTAGAAGACTCGTTTGCAAATATATCCTTAATCTTCTGCAGTGATTGCTCAAATATTGATATTACTTCCTGAAATTGTGCTTCATCAGTTAGTGCTATTTGTTTCATAATTATCGACCTCCGTTTGTAAATCTCTACTGAAAGCTTCGTCACTTTCTTTATATTGATTATTTACTTTATATATAAAGTCACTTAGTGTTCTCATGCATTCAGGAACTTGTCTCATTTTGCTCAAATAGTTGGTTACATTATCACAAAATATATTAGCATCTGGTCCTTGCCAAACAGTTTTTAATTTTTCTATTCCACTTGCTAAGTTTTCTATTTCTTGATCTAGAGAATTACTGTCATTTTTCATTACATCTTTCACTTTATTTAATTCGTCATGTTTTACTCTTATTATCATAAAATCACCTATCTATTTTATACTTTCTTACCTATTATTTTCATCTTGAGTAAATACTTCACTTGCTCTTTCCACTTGTGTTTTCATCATATCTGTAACGCTCTTTGAAGGGCTATCTAAGTTTTTCTTATTAATTGACGTAGTAGCATCTATTTCTCTAGCCAGTGTATCGGAAGCTTTATTGATATCATTTAGTGTTGCATAAGTAATGTTAGTATCTCCGTTTATGCTCTGTTCAGATAAAGTTTGAGATTTATTGATATTACCTAATGCTTCTCTAGCAATGTTTGAAGCCGTATCGATATCTTGACTCGTCAATCCTTGATTATTGTTGATATTATTTACACCTTGTCTATTGATAGCAGTAGCTGTATTAAGTCTTTCTTCCTCCGGAGTTAAATTGCTTACTATACTTCCTAAACTTTGTGCATTAATTATCGTATTATCCTCCATATTTACGCTACTTGTTGCTTGTCCATCGTTTACTGTTTTTCCATCTGTCTTCTCTAATGCTACGCTCTTAACAACATTTGCTTGCATACTGTCATTTTTAACAAAATCCTGTGGAACAGCTATTTTATTTGCTATGTTAGCCAGTTGTCTATCCATATTAAACATTTCCGTAGAATGATTGTTAATCATACTTTTAAGATTAAAAACGGATGTATTTATACTATTAAGTTGTTTATTAATCGTATTAATTCCTACATCGAATAACCCCGATTTTTTCATTCCAGAAAAATTATTTGGAATACTTTTATCGACATTATCCCCATCGGCATAAACTTTATTTAACCCTACTACTGCCTCTTCCATTTCTTCTTCTCTCATTGTCAATACATTATTTTCCATAATTTCTACCATCACCTCTACCTTGATATATCATATATACATTTTAATTTATTTTTTTTAAATATGCAACTCAAATAACTGATAAATGAAATAATAACTACGCGTTAACCATATTTTCTCTTTTAATATATGTACAAAATCATTCTTTTAATTTACATAATTTGTCACATATGTTATCTATGGTATTCTATTTTTTTGTATCTTCTTTATCTTCTTATCTTACTAACATTATATAACAAATTGAACAAACACGCAAAAAAAAGTTTAAAAAACAAGGATATCTATTATTACTTCCCATAAAAAACTAGATAACTTTTTTTCATATCTAGCCTTCTTTTTATTGTTTTATTCTTACTATCTTCTTTTTCCTTCGGTTTTTTCTTTTTCTAGCAAAGAATTATTTAATACATCTAGTCTTAATTTTAACTCATCTTCTAATATTTCTATCTTTTTCATCATCAGTTCTAATTTTTCAGCACTTATATATTTTTTATATTTATTAATTAATTCCATTTTCAGTTTATTGGCTTCATCTAATGCTATACGGTAACTTTCTCCTGTTTCATCATCCTCTTGGTCACAAACCATCGACACTAGATTGATTAATCTATCAAATTTAGCATTTATTTTTTTAGTTGCTATTTTTTCAATAAAAGTAGGTTTAATTATAATCATTCTACTCACATCAATCGAATCTTGAAAGTGAATATTTTTTTTTGCCTGCAAATTATATCCTTTTATTTTTTCATAATCAAAATATCTAATTTCTTTTGTTTCTTCATCTTTTACTATCAAAAACTTTTCCTTCATTGACATAAAAACACCTACTTTTCTAAAAGATCAGGACGAATTTTTCTTGTTTTCTCTAAACTTTCTTTTGTTCTGTACTCTTCTATTTCTTTATGATTACCATTTAAAAGAACTTCCGGTACTTTCATTCCCATAAATTCTCTTGGTTTTGTATAAGTGGGATAATCTAATAAATTTGTTTTAGGATTAAAAGAGTCCTTTATGTGAGAATTAGAATCAATTACGCCATCAATCAGTCTTACCACAGTATCTGTAATTATCATACTAGGAATTTCTCCTCCTGTCAAAACATAATCACCGATACTGATGGAATAATCTACGATACTTTTTATTCTCTCATCAAAACCTTCATAGTGGCCACAGATAAGAATAAGATGTTTATTTTCTTTTAATTCATAAGCTTTTTTTTGATTGTAAACCATTCCATCTGGAGTTAATAAAATTACTTTCGTATTTTCTTTTTTTAAGGACATCACTGCATCATAAATTGGTTGAATCATTAAAACCATGCCACATCCTCCACCATATGGAGTATCATCTACCTTATTATGTGGATCTTTGCTATAATTTCTAAAATTAACAATATTAATTTCTACTTTTTTTTTCTCTATTGCCCTTTTGATAATAGAACAAGAAAGAAAACCTTCAAACATTTCTGGAAAAAGGGTCAAAATATCAATTCTCATGAAATCATTCCTTCTATTAATTCTAATTCTATTAAATGATTATTCAAGTCTATTTTCTTAATAAAGTTTTGATGATATGGGATAAGAGTTTTTCTGTTATTAATTAATGCTTCTATTACTTTATGATTAGAACCAGTTTCTTTAATGGCTAATACTTTTCCTACCTCTTGATTATTAAAAATAATATTCAAATCTATTAGGTCTTGATCTAGATATTCTTTACTAGTAAGTCCTAAATCATTTCTTTTTACATATACATTCTGATTTAGATATTTTAAAACTTGATTTATATTATTATAACCTTTTAAAGTTATCATTTCGAATATTTTATGATGTCTGTGTGATGCTACTACTTCTTCAATGTGTTCTTCTCCAATATAGATTTTTCTGTTAGCAAGAAATACTCTTTCTTTATATTTAAAATCACTTAAAAGACGTAACTCTCCTTTTATTCCGTGAGTATTTACTATTTTACCAACATAAATATATTCTTCTTCCATTTTCTTTCTCCTTTTAGTCCTAGTATTATCTATTTAGTTCGTATAAAATAATACTTGTTGCTACTCCTACATTTAAACTTTCCACCGATTCATTTGTTGCTATATATAGATATTCATCACAAAGATCTAGTATTTCTTCTTTTACGCCACTTCCTTCATTTCCCATAATCAATGCGTATTTTTTCTTATCTTTATCTTTCAGTAGTCTTGCATCTTTTCCATAGTCTACTTTTGTTCCATAGATAGGAATTTCCAATGATTTTATTTGTTCTATGATAGGTTTTATTTCACTTGTAATAATATTTATATGAAACATCATTCCTTGCGTGGCTCTTATTACTTTATCATTATATAAATCTACGGTATCAGGACTTAATACTATTGTATCGACATCGAAAGCTACTGCACTTCTTATCATCGTCCCCAAATTTCCAGGATCTTGAATCCCATCCAATAGAAGAATTCGTTCTCCGGACAACTGGTTATTTTTAGGCATATTACAAAGGGCCATAATATTACTTGGAGACTCCATAGTACTTATTTTATTTATTATTTCATTTGTAATATAAATTGTTGGAAGATTAAGAGGTAATACGGTATCTTTTTCTAATATTAATTCTTCGATTACTCCTTTTTTATATGCCTCTAGTACTAAGTGCATTCCTTCTACTAGAAATTGTTTTGTTTTCTTTCTGTATTTTCGATCTTTTAATTTTATATATTTTTTTATTCTATCATTATCTAAACTTGTAATTAACATAAATATCACCAAGACAATTATATAATATAATTATTCTTCTTTCATCAATTTTCTTATTTGTTTATAATCTTTGCAATTTTCTTCTACTAAGGACCAAAATTGTTTGGAATGATTGGGATGAATTAGATGGGATAATTCATGAATAATTACATAATCAAGATAGTTAAGCGGTTTTTTCATCAATTCTAAATTTAGTGTTACTTTTTTCTTTCTAGTATTACATACTCCCCATCTCGTTGTCATTTTTCTTATTGTTAGTTGTGGATAAGGAATTTTTTGAGTGAAGTTTTGATAACAAAAATCTAATCTTTGCTGAAATAGTTGACTAGCTTGTTTTTTATACCACTTATCTATTTCTGTAGGTGACATTTCTTTATTTATAAAGACTTTTTCATTCCCTAATACAATTTTTTCACTACTAGTTCTTATGATATCATATTTTTTCCCTAGGTAGTAGAAGTCTTCTTCCTTTTTTACTTTGTTTGTCATTTTTTCAATCATTTTTATAATGAAGTCTTTATTTTTTAATATTGTTTTTTCAATTTCTTTATTGGTAATAAAAGTATTCGTTGTCACATAGATTTTAAGATCCTCTTTTACTCTTAAGTACGTATTTTTATTTTTTAGTTTTCTTTTTATAACGACTTCGTATACATTATCTTTTATTTTTAACTGCATTTTTACACCTTCTTCAGGATTACTATGTTTTTATTATAACATAGTTCGTATATTTTTTTCATGTGTGTTCATACTAATTTTAGGAGATGATTATTATTAGTAAAGATATTAGAAGTTATATTATCAATAATTTTAAAAACGACAAGCGAGAAACTCTTAGAAATGCTATCGAAGGAAGTATCGAAGAACAGGATGAAATTACTCTTCCTGGTATGGGAGTATTTTTGGAGATTATATGGAAAGATTCTAGCAAAGAGTTTCAAGATGAAATGTTAGATATTATTATGAATAGGTTAAAAGAAGAAAAGAAAAATTGAGATAAACTCAATTTTTTTAGTTAAAGTAAATATCTAATGAATTATTTATCAATTCATATTTGCTATTTATCTCTTAATATTGCTGAATGTTTTTTTGTAACATCCTCTATTATTTTATTAAATATTTTCATTACTTCTTCATCACTTAATGTTTTAGAAGTATCTGTAAATGTTAGAGAATAAGCAATTGATTTTTTATTATTATCAAGATTTTCTCCTTTATATAAATCAAAGACTTGAATATCTGTTAAAAGATGACCAGCTGTTTTTTTGATGGTATCCACGATTTCTTTAGATTTTTTATTTTCGTCGACAATGAAGGCTACATCTTTAGAAACTGAAGGATATTTAGATATTTCTTTGAATTTAATAGGTCTTATTTTCTTTTCCATTAATTTATTTAGACTGATTTCAAAAACATATACATCATCTTTTAGAATATTAGGATGAACTTTTCCCATATATCCAATTTTTTCTTTATCGATAGTAATTTCACAAGAGATACCTGGATGTATTCCATCTATTACTGCTTCATTAAATTGATATCTATTTGATAGTCCTAAGTAGTTTAATAGATTTTCAACTACTCCTTTTATAAGATAGAAATCTATTTTGATAGAGTTTTTATTCCAAGTGTTAGAAATATAATTTCCTCTCATTAAGGCGGCTATTTTGGTTTCTTCTTTATCCTTTTCATAATAGGTATTAGCAATTTCATAAATCGAAATGTCTTCTATTTTTCTTGCTTTATTGTATTCATATACCTTTAAAAGAGATGGTATCAGCGTTTGTCTTATAATACTTTTGTCCATACTCATTGGCTTTAATAGATGAATACTTTCTTTTCGATCTGTTTTGAATAAATTATCTTCTTCTTTGCTAACTAGAGTGTAGGTTCTACATTCATTTAATCCTAAACTTCTTAATCTTTTTGATATTAGTTTTCTATATTTGACATTACCAATATAACTTCCTTTTTTAGATTCTACTATAGGAAGATTCGATGGTATTTTATCATATCCATAAAGTCTTCCGATTTCTTCTATTAAGTCTTGTTTATGAGCCTCTACGTCTAGTCTTCTATTTGGGATTTCGACCGTGTATTCTTTGTTTGCATATGTATATTCAAACCCTAGATTATCAAGGCTTTTTTGAATATCTTTATCTGTCATAGAAACACCTAATACCATGTTTACTTCATCTTTCGTCACTTTAGCTATTTTTTTTGCTTTATCTATATTATCGTAAGTAATCGTGTCACTTAAGACTTTTCCGTCTGCATATTTTTCTAATAGATGACAAGCTCTTTCAATGGCAAGAGTGGAATATTCGTAGTTAAGTCCTCTTTCATATCTTAGGGAAGCCTCACTTCTTAAGTCAAGTCTTAAAGAGGTATATCTTACATTGTAGGAGTTAAAAATAGCACTTTCGATTAGAATATTTTTAGTAGAAGAATCTACTTCTGTGTTTTCTGCTCCCATTACCCCAGCAATACATACCGGAGTATTTCCATCGGTTATGACAATATCTTCATTTGTTAAAGTTCTAGTTTTTCTGTCTAAAGTAATAATGGTTTCGTTATCCCCTGCCATTCTTACTAATATTTTATCACCTAACTTGTCTTTATCGAAGAAATGAAGAGGTTGACCATATTCGAGCATTACATAATTGGATATATCAACAACATTGTTAATTGGTCTCATTCCTGCTTTTATTAGTCTGTTTTTTATAAAGTCAGGGGATTCTTTTATTACTACATCTTTGACCATTTTTGCATTGTACATACTGCAATTTGGAGTTTTTATTTCTAATGATAAATGATTTTTTACAGATTCTTCAATAGGAGAAGTGGTAATATCGGGAAGTGTTACTTTTCTTCCTAAAACACTTGCTATTTCATAAGCAAATCCTATGTGATTTGTACAGTCGATACTCCTGTTTGGATTTAAATCCAGTTCGTATACTGTGTCATTAAGTCCTAAATACTCTACTATATCTTTCCCATTTTCTAAGTTGTTTGGTAGTATAAATATTCCTTTTTCTCTATTTTCTTTTGTATCTTCTTCTAGGCCTAGTTCAGATAAAGCACAAATCATTCCATTGGATTCTACGCCACGTATGGTGCTTTTCTTAATCTTTATACCACCAGGAAGAATTGCTCCTGGTAATGAAACAATTACTTTGATGTTTTTTTTCACATTTGGGGCTCCACATACGATTTGGTGAACACCACTTCCAATATCAACCATGCAAATATGTAAGTGATCAGAATCAGGATGCATTTTGCACTCTAAAACTTCTCCCACTACTAAATTATTTAAGTTATTTTGAATTACTTTTTCTACATTAACTCCTGAATCTGTTATTTTAGTAGCTAGATTTTTTAAATCTATACCTGTTAGATCAATGTAATCTTGTACCCAATTCATACTGATAGCCATATTACTCGGCCTCCCTTCTATCGAAAGCATCTTTCAATCTTAAATCATTTGTATAGAATGTTCTAATATCGGTAATTCCATACTTTAACATTGCTAAGCGTTCTGCACCAAAGCCAAATGCAAATCCTGTCCAAATATTAGAATCATATCCACAATTGTCTAAAACATTATGGTGAACAACACCTGCTCCTCCTACTGTAATCCAACCAGTACCTTTACAAAGATTGCATCCTTTTTGCCCACAGTTAAAGCAAGAAATGTCCATTTCTACCGAAGGTTCCGTAAATGGATAATAGCTCGGTCTAAATCTTGTTTGTCGATCATTACCAAATAATTTTCGAGCTACGATATCAAATGTTCCTTTCAAGTCTGCTAAGGAAATATTTTTATCTACCAATAACCCTTCTACTTGAGTAAATTGATGAGAGTGTGTAGCATCATCATCATCTCTTCGATAAGTCTTCCCAGGACAGATTACCCTAATAGGAGTTTTTTCTTTATTTTCAAGCATCGTTCTAATTTGAACGGGAGAAGTTTGACTTCTTAATAAAAGAGTATCTTCGAATGTATAAAAAGTATCTTGAGCATCTCTTGCAGGATGACCCTTTGGTAAGTTTAAAAGTTCAAAGTTATATAGGTCTTTTTCTACTTCTGGTCCTTCTACTACATCATACCCCATAGAAAGAAATAACGCTTCCATTTCTTCTATTAATTTCTCTAAAATGTTCTCCCCACCAATATTGATTTTTGTGCTTGGTAATGTAATATCTATTTTTTCGCTTGCTAGGCGTTTTTCCAGTTCCTTGTTATTTAAATCTTCTTCTAAAGAAGAAATGATGGTGTTAACTTCTTTTTTCAATTCATTAGAAAGTCGACCAATTTCTTTTTTTTCTTCAATAGAAAGATTTGACATATCACGGGTAAGTTCCGTAACAAGCCCTTTTTTCCCTAAATATTTCACTTTTAGATTTGCTAAATCATTAGTATTATTTGTCAGTTGTATTTCACTTTTTAATTCTTTTTTTATTTTTTCTATTTTCTCTTCTATATTCATATTCATCTTCCTTTCTAAATAAAAAGCATTCCATCCAAAGGACGAAATGCTCGTGGTACCACCTTATTTCAGTAGGTTTTTCTACTCTTTCATCTATAACGGAGATTTACCGTTTACTATTAATAAAAGCTTATAGAACGAATTCATAAAGCCTTGGCTACTGTTTTACACCGACAACAGCTCTCTTTGAACCGCTAGCTTTATTACTACTTTCTAATCTCAGCCATCAAAATATATAATCAAATTATATCATAAAGTTTTTTATTTGCAATATCATTTTTTGAATCACTTGCTTTTATCATTTTCTTTCATTTTACTTACCTTTTACTCTGTCTCATAATGGATTTTTTTAGGCTTTTATATCCGTACGTGTATATATTAGCATCTGTTAGTACTTCTGATGCTTTTTTGTCTTTGGTTATCATTTCATCTATTAATTGTTTGACTTCCTCTTTATTTTCATCGTACAATTCTATTAATTGTAGGGTGGCATCGAAAGAAGAAAAATTTCTCATACTTTCTAGTATAAAGCTTTCATAGTCTAGAAGGTCATATCGATAAGGATCTTTTTCATATTTTTGGTATCCATTCATAAATGACTTTGCTTTTTTTACTAGTTCAGATAGATTTCTTTTTTCAAACCGATCGAGTGCATCAGGTGTAGTTTCTTTCAGATAAACATATTCTAGTATGAAGGGAAGTAAAAGTCCATATTCTTTCATTTTGTTTTTGCTACTGGTCAATATATCTCCTAGAAAATGGACAAAATCTATTTTATTTTCTTCGATTGGGGAATATGTGGGAATAATTAGTTCTGGTTTTTTACCCATGCTATTAGCAGGAAGTATTAAAGGGGTTACATTTAATACATTCCTACTAATTTTTATTTGACTATTTTCTAGTATGTGTATGGCCTTTGGTGATAAAAAAGATTCTATAGAGTCTTTTGCTTCTATCATTTGATTAAAACTTATTTTTCTTTTATCTTTCGTATATTTGGGTAATTGGGAATCAGATAATTTTTTAGAGACACTTAGTACATCATATTTTCTTCCATAGATTCTACTCATGGGTTAACCTCTTTTTTTTCTGTATTCTTTCGTTAATCTTTTACAGTAACTAGTCTCAATTGAAAAATGTTCCTGTACTTCTTTCATCGAAGAAGTTCCCATGACTACATCAGCTATACTATCGATTATTTCTTGTCGATGATTATCAAAAAGATCCACTAATTGAAAGACTAAATCACTAGATGCCAAATATTTGTAAGACTCTATCATTTCAGATATACAATCAAATTTTTTACTACCGGTAGAATTTCTTAAAGAACGATAGATTCGATAATTCTTTTCAAAACCTCTTGCAGCAAAACTCTCACAATATAATCTCTCGTTAAAGAAAATATCTTTGCCATTTGTTTTATCTAGATAAGTGGTCATAAAAAATTCTAATAGAATTGGTAATGCTTCCGTATATTCATAATATTCCGCAACCGTAGGAAGTTTGTTTTCAAATAGAGGAATATGTCCCATTTCATGAGCAAAATCACGTAAATCACATTCTCTTC
This sequence comes from uncultured bacterium, assembly GCA_949293285.1. Classification (GTDB taxonomy): domain Bacteria; phylum Bacillota_I; class Bacilli_A; order RF39; family UBA660; genus RUG13868. The sequence continues at coordinate 12,186 of CASFCU010000040.1, read as the reverse complement.
TAGGGAAAGATGGGAGAATGATTCCTTTTACATATATTGCGTCATCGATAGAACACATATCTATCCATGAGTTTCTTTCTAAGTTCTTTTCATCCTCTTCGATATCGATTGTCCTTGTTCTTGTTTGATAGTAATCATAAATAGCTTTATTGTGTAAAGATTTCATTGCTTTTAAAAAGACTTCCTTTATACTATTCGGATTTATTTTCTTTCCATAATTTCTTTCGTTCCGATAATAGGAAAGCTCACGGCATATTCTTCCTAATTCTTCTAAGAATTCTTGATCATAAAATTCTTTTTCTTCTAGTTCACAATAGTTATTACCACTATTTTGTTTTACACTGTTTTTAGACATATTATTTTCCCCCTGTTTTATGTTATAAAATTATAAAAAAAATACTAAAATAAGAAAAAGCTTAGACACTAAGTAGTTCTTCTTCTTTTTGTTTTAATTTTTCTTCAATCATTTTGTTATGTTCATTAACTAAGTCTTGAATTTGATTTGTTTTTGATTTTTCAACATCTTCTGGAAGATTTTCTTTTTCTATTTCTTCAATCATATCTCTTCTAATATTTCTAATAGCTACTTTTCCTTCTTCTGCTATTGCTTTTACCTGTTTCGTAAGCTCTATTCTTCTTTCTTCTGTTAATGGTGGTATTACTATTCTAATGGATTCCCCATCATTGTTTGGAGTAAATCCTAAATTAGCTTCAAATATCCCTTTTTCAATGGCATGCAATGAGCTTCTATCAAAAGGTTTTATTAATAGTTGTCTTGCTTCTGGTACAGAGATGGTTGCTAATTGCTTAAGTGGAGTATCTACTCCATAGTAAGATACCATAACCCCATCCAAAACGTTAGGATTTGCTCTTCCTGCTCTTACTGTTGTAAACTTTTTTTCTACATTTTCTATTGCTTTTAACATTTTTTCTTCTGTTATTTTTATTAAATCATCATTCATTTATTTTCTCTCCTCATATATTCATTTTACTATATATTTTTAATTTTACAATTGTTTTCTTTCTTCTTTTATTTTAAAAGACCAAGTTGTGAGAAATCTTTCTATTTCTTTGCAAAGTATATTTGCCTTTTTTCCTTTAAATAAGTCATGATAATACCCTTTTACTTCTATAAAAATTTTCTTAGTGGTAGGAATTTTATGATAGGTCTTTTCCGATGAACTAAATGGTACTATTTGATCTAGATCACCATGTATTAGCATAATTGGTATATCTATTTTGTGGGGAATATCTTGATATTTTTTGATTAGATGTATAAATTCTGGGATAGCCGTAATAGGTAGTTTTCTTATTCTTGATAAAAATTCACTACCACTGTAAGTTTTTATAATGCTTGGACCTTTTAAAGTAGCATTTAACAGTCCACCCTCTTCGGATGATGCTAGATGGGAAAAAGCTGGAGCTGCTAGGACTAGCCTTTTTACCTCTTTGTATTTGGTTGCTAAGTAACTGGCAATGACTCCACCCATACTGTGTCCAATTAGATAGATTGTTTTATAACCATGATCTATTAAGTATTTTAGTTGTCGTTCGGACTCTTTCATCCAGGCTTCTTCTTTTGCTTTTTTTCTTGTTTTTACATCGTGTCCAGGTAATGTAAAACAGTATACATCCAAGTTTCGGTTTAATTCTAGATAATTTGCTAATAATTCATGATCGTAGGTGCCACCTGCAAATCCATGAATCATAAGAACTGCTTTTCTAAACCTTATCAAATGAGCTACCTACTTTCCTTGCAATGACTTCTCCTTGTTTTACTTTTGTTTCGATGTTATTTAAAGAATTTTTTAAGATATCTTTATCTATTTGTATGATATTCTCTTTGACGATTATGACTATTGTCGATCCCCCAAATAAAAAATACCCTTTTTCTTGCCCTCTTTTAAATTTTTTTACCTGGTGGTTGACTATTTTCCCAACCATCAATGCCCCTACTTCCATCTGAATTATTTTGCCAAAATTTTCTAGTTTTAATATAGAGTATTCTCTTTGATTTTCTTGGAATACTTTATGTTTTTTGAAAGCAACTGGACCAACTGTATGAAATTTTCCATTGATTTTTCTTTCTTTAATGGTAACACCATTATCTATAAATATATATCTGTGATAGTCATCTACGGATAGTCTAAATACAAGAAAGTAACCATTTTTATACTCTTTTTCTAATTTTTCATCTCGTAATATTTCCTTTAAGGTATAGTCTTTTCCCTTGATATTAAATTTATTTTCTTCTTTTATTTTATATACTAAGACTTTGGCATCTGCCGGTGATATGAAATTTTTTTTTGCCATGGATAGCGGTCTTTTTGAAGGAATTATTTTTCTTGAAAAGAAGTCATTAAAAGACTGATATTCTTTTTTAGGATAATCACTCATATCAATGGAATTTTTTTTGATAAAAGAATTGATATATTTGGTTGATTTTTTTTTGTCCATGTATTTGCCCACAAAAGAAGAGAAAAATCTTTTGGTTACTAGGGATAAGATTATGTTTCCAAAGAAATTATGGTAAAGAAAGTTTGCTCCTTTTGGAATTTTTTCTTCGTATACTTTCCCAGTTTTTCTTATTACTACCTTGTTCATAGTAACCTCCTTTTAGATGAATAGGATAAATAAAATACCAATGATTGCTACTACTGCTAGTATTGGATAAGCAATTCCTTTGAATTTAGGTACTTTGATGTTTAGAACAAATAATAATGCTGTTATGTATACTAATGCTATGTATATCACGTGATAGGCTTGGGGTGCTATCCAGTTAGATAAAATCCAGATAAAGGGAAATGTAATGGATGTCGAAGTGACTGGTAGTCCACTATAATATTTCACTGGGCCATCATCTTCTTTATTTCCTACTAAAACGTTAAAGTGAGCAAGTCGTTGAATTCCCCCCATTGCAAGAAGGATATATCCTAATATATGGTACCATTCTCTTAGACCAATAGCATAACCAAATACAATCGGAAATGCTACAAAATTTATCATGTCTGCTAAAGAATCCAATTGGATTCCAAAAGATATCTCGTCTTTTGTTCTTTTGCACATTCTAGCAATTTTTCCATCAAACAAATCACAAGCTCCTGCCAGTACTAGACAAATAATAGAGTATTTTAATTCTAGACTAAAAGCAAAATACATTCCGATGATTGCCAGTGCTACTCCTATATAAGTTACAATTAATGATTTGTTATACTTACCAATAAACATAAAAAACCTCTTCCTATAAATTATTCATTATGGTAGTTATTATAGCATATATATTTATAGATTGCAAAAAATTGACAATAAAAATATATTATGTTAAAATATCTATTCAACTTTAAATAGGTGATTTGTTATGAATTTGATGGAAATAGTAGAAATATTTGGTGATTGTTTTGGCTATGTTAAAGATATTGAGAGTCTTTTGAATTTTTTAGATATTAATCAGTTTTCCCTTCCGGAAAGAAATAGGATTCTTTTTGAAGTGTCAGAATGGAATTACAAGAGAAATCAAGAGTTAATGGATAGGTTGAAAAAAGTGAATCTTGTTGAAGGTTACCATGATAAGAAGGAAGAGGAAGAGCAAGTAGATTCTTTTCAAAATGAAAGCATTAGAAAGAACATCTGGAATGTTCGTTCCTACTTGGTTCAAATTAGAACGTGTCCTTTTGATTTTATTACAGATATTCTTCCATCGATGTATGATGAGGACTATCAAGAAATTATGGTTTCTATATTGATGGGACTTTTCAATGAGATTTATTTGGCTAATGAGATGATTTCTTCGGCAAGTGATAAGGAAAAGATGTACTTAAAGGAAGAAATTTCTTCTTTACATGAAATAATTAAAGTAATTAAAAAGTATGATGTCGAAGAAACCAAAGAGAATTTCTTGCCAAATGAGGAAGAGGTAACTATTCAAAATACAATTGTCTATTTAGAGAAACCAGATGGAACATTATATGTCGAGGATGATTTGAATCATATAAATATACCTGATTATGCTTTTTCGGGCCGCTTGATGAATTCTTTAATATCCAATACTATTACTAGAGAAAAAAGATTTCATAATTTTAAAGATTTTAAGGAACTTTCTGCTATTAGAAAAGGAAATAGCAGAATCCTTTTTGCTAGATTAGATTCTAATACTATTGCCATTTTAGGTATTTTTACAAAAAGGTGTCAAAACCCTACGGTATATGTTGATTTTATAAGAAAAAGAGCTAAACGTTTTAAAGAGCAGAAGGAAAGGTTGAAAGAAAAAATAAATGAGGGGTCTTTTATAGAGTATTCACAAGATGTTACAAATCGTGTTGTTTCTTTCTTTAATAGACCAAATGAAAAGAAATTAGTGAGGCAAAAAAATGGAATTTGATGAGATGATAGAACTGTTGAGACAAGAATATGATGAATCTAGTAGCTATATTGATGAAGATACGAATGAGGAGTTGGAATTTTTAAAGGCTTTCCTTCAGTCTTTTAATATCACTAATCATGAATCTATTGCTTATATGGATAAACAAAGTTTTCTACTTGCTTGTCTTTGTTTACAAAGGAAAGAAGAATTTAAGAGTTTAAGACAAAAGGTAGAGAAGTTACCTAATTTTTCTTCTGTTTCTAATTGTGATTCCTTTGGGAAATTTGTTAAGAAAATACTTTTTTTTAAAGAGCGTGGACTTCTTTTAGATATTGCTAACGTTCCCTTAAAGAAAGTAAAGAAAAGAAATATCGAAGATATGGCTTCTATTTATCAAAAAGGTAGTTTTTCTTATAGACCTTTCACAGATGAATCCGTTTTTTCAGATAATTCGGATGTATTTTACTCTTTTTTTGAATCGGAAGAGCAAAGAAAACTATTTTTTGATCTTTTGACAGACTCCTCTTACACTGACAATATGATGGCAGGGTTAGCCGTTATTTTTGCCATGTTGGCAGTGATTGATCAGTATCAAAGCCTACCAAATTCTAGAAAAAAAGAATTTTATGCTTTCCTAACAGAAAAGTTTAGAGCAGTAAATATGTATTCTCTATTAAAAGAAATTGAAGAGAGGAAAAATAACCTTTTAGCAAATAAAAGAAAAAAAGAAAAAGAAAAAAGAGGAAAAGAAAAAAAATTAAATTCTATTATAAAGGAATTAAGAGAAATAGAAAATAAAGAAAATGTTAGAGTCTCCCCTACTTTACTGCTACTACTAAAGAGTGAAGAGATGAAATTTGTTGTACTCCAAAATGTACTTTTTCAAAATAGAGAGGCTTATTTTAAAACAGAAAAAAAGTTAATACAAGAAGAGTCTTTATCGACATTAGAAAAATTATTTAAAAATTATCACTTTCCTTTTAATCATTTGTCTTCTAGAGAAGTTGAACTTTTAACTTCTTTAAAGGATACTGCTAAAATAGAAAAAATGTTACAAATTCTTACTTGTAAACACTTTCGTTTTTTAAAAAGGGATTTTTCTTCCATTGGAAACATTTTTCTTTTTTCTACCCCGAATAAGATAAGTACAATAGGTGATCTTCTTTTGAAAGGTTTTTTAACAGAAGATTTTATAAAGGAACATCCTGATATTTTCTTTGATGAAGTAGAAGAAGAGTTCATGGACGAAATGCATATAGAAAGTGGAAAGTATTCTTTTCTATTAGAAAATCTTGCTTTTTTTAAGAGTATTAAAATCGATATCAGAAGTTTAGTTCAAAATAATCCTAATTTATTGATTGAAAATCCCAGCTCTTTAAAAGATATTGTTTCTGTTTTAGATAGATATCATATTTCTTATCAGAAAGCTAAACGATTTGATTTGATTGAAAATCCTGATTTTATTAGATTTATTGATTTATTTATAGAGCTTGGGCTTTATGACTATATCAGAGAACATCCTGATATGATTAATAATAATTTTACTACTATCTATAGAATTATATTAGCAAAAGAATTAGGAGTAGATATTTTTAAAGAAGAAAAACTTCATTTAATTATTTCAGGTGATTATTTGAAAATTGGAAAGACTGTCATTACCGATGATATTGTTTCTGAGTATATAGACAATTCCACTTTTACCTATTTTGATGAGCAATTATTTAAAATTTTAGAAGAGTCACCAAAGGAGTTTTCTTGGGATGATCATGCGGAAATAGAGGAACTTTTGCCATTTAAAAAAGACGATATTTCTTATGATATCGATGGAATCATTATTTCTAGAAATAAAGTACTTCGTAATTATCATGTGTTAGAGGATAAAGATGAAATTCCTAGGGCAAAAAGAATTTTTAATTCACTGATTTATGGAAGTATATTTGATTATACTACACTAGAAAAATTAAGTAATAAATTTGCTGATTATAGTTTAAAAAAAGAATTGAAGAAAGGATAGCTATTTAGAGATTTATTTTATTTTTAGTGCTTTTTTTATTTATTTTTATAGTTTTTTAGTTTTAGACATAAAAAAAGTAATTTTAGATGGTATCCAAATTACTTTTTCTTTATTGTTTTTTTTTACAGTACAAATTATGTTTCTTTCTTTTTTTTATAGTTTTCTTTTAAGATAAGTAAGATACTGTCAAATAATTTCCAAAGCAAAATTGCAATTGTTGTGAATACTGTTATCACGGTAATCATTTTGCTATTTAATGGTGTTAAGGAGAAAAAATCTCTGAAGATGAAAAGACTAATGATAAATATTAGACACATACTAGAAAACATTGCTATTCTTATTTTATTAAAAGGACGGCAGAGTTTATATTGATAAATAAGCATGATAATGGTGGTTAATATTACACACATAGTAGATTCTTCTAGTGGTGTTAGTGATAAGTTCTTCCCTGTAAATAATAATAGTAAGACGATGATAAATACGGTCAGTGCCGTTGGTAGAGCATTCGATATGACCATGGATAAAAAGCCTTTTTTTATTTTCTTTTTGTTTGGTTCTAAAGCTAGTATGAGTGCCGGTGCTCCTATTGTTATAAAGTTCATAAGAGTTAAATGGATTGGCCTAAATGGATAGTGATATGACGTGAAAAGAAGAACTGTTACTAAAAGGAAGGTATATATCGTTTTAACAAGAAATAAAGAAGCACTTCTTCCTATGTTGTTAATTGTTCTTCTTCCTTCTTTTATAACATAAGGCATGGCATCGAAGTTGGAGTTCATAAGTACTAATTGACTTACATTTCTAGCAGCATCACTACCTGATGCCATAGCAATACTACAGTCTGCTTCTTTTAAGGCTAAAACGTCATTTACACCATCACCAGTCATTGCCACCGTATGACCTAATTCCTTTATTAGAAGAATTAATTGTTTTTTTTGATTAGGGCTTACACGACCAAATATCGTATTGTTTAAATAAGCTTTTTTTAAGTCTTCTTTAGTAGTAATATTGCTTAAATCTATATACTTATCATAATTTTCTATTCCTACCCTTTTGGCAATTTGAGACACTGTTATAGGGTTATCCCCGGAGATAATTTTGATGTCTACGTTTTGTTGTTTAAAATATTCCAGAGTTGTTTTTGCTTCTTTTCTTATTTTATCTTGCAGTAATATGAAAGCAATGGGTGTTACTTCTTCTTGCTTTTGTTCTGCTAGTAACACTACTCGGTAATTATCTAAATATTTTTGATGTTTGTGGTAATTTTTTATTATAAATTCTGGAGCGCCTAAGTAATACGTACTAGTTTTGGTTTTGATGCTAGAATATTTTCTTTCCGAAGAAAAAGCAATAATTTTGTTATAGTCTAAAGGTTTTCCGTTTCTTGTTTCGAATTTTGCTTTTAGGGCTTTCATCGTTGGTGAAACATCTTCTATACTGTGACAGATTTTGTCCATTAAATTGTATACTTCCTCTTTATAATAATTAACTTCTATTATCACATCTTTTACTTCCATAACCCCTTCTGTTATAGTTCCTGTTTTATCTAAACACAGCACATCTGTTCTTGCTAGAGTCTCGATACAATAGAGTTCTTGTACTAGGACATGATATTTACTAAGTCTGATTACGGAAACTGCTAAAACTGTGCTAGTGAGCAAAACGAGTCCGTCTGGTATCATGCCGATTAGTGCTGCTACTGTATTAATAACAGCAATGTCAAAGGAATTGTTTTCAATGTGTAATTGATTCAAAAACAAAAGTAATCCTACTGGTACTATGACCACTGATATCCATTTTATAATTTTATTTAAAGAATTCATTAACTCTGAATTTGCTTTTTTTAAGTATTTGGCATCTTTACTAATTATAGAGGTGTAATTTTCCTCTTTAATATGTTCTGTTTTCACTACTAAATTTCCACTTATAATAAAACTTCCCGATAAGAGCATACTATTTTTTTTCTTTTCAATTGGTTTATCTTCTCCGGTTATAAAAGATTCATTTACTAAGCCTTCCCCTTCTAGTACTATACTGTCTACTACTACTTGATTTCCTGTATGTAATGCAATGATATCATCTAAGACAATTTCTTCTTTCTTTATTTCTTTTTTCTTACCATCTCTTATTACAGTAATTTTAGATTCACTGATTAAAGATAATTTGTCTACTATTCTTTTGGCTCTTATCTCTTGAAATAGACTGATAAACATATTTAACAAAACAGTTCCTATAAATAGCAAGTTTTTATAAGAGCCCACCATAAATACAGCAAAGGCAAGGCCAAAATTTAAAAGATTAAATAAAGTAAAAAGATTGCTTTTTATGATTTGTTTTATACTTTTAGTGGGAACTGAAACATCTTTATGTACTAAATCTTCTTTTATTCTTTCTTCTACTTCCGATGAGGATAATCCCATTTTTATATCAGGAGTATATCTTTTCATAAGGTCACCTCGTTACTTAGCATGTAACATATTCTACTACAAATTAAAAAGGTAGTAAACTACTACCGAAAAATTTTATAGCACGAAAATTTAGCTGATTTGCCTGATTGATTTTTATTCTATATTATTTTGACTGGAAAATACAATTATTGTTTTTCCTTCTTTTTCTTTAACCTTGCTAACTTTTCTTTTATGATTTCCATTCTGTTTTCTTTTTCTTTACTATCTAATTTATACCTACCCTCTTCAAAGATTAAAATATCTTTTTCTTTTACGATAGGAAGCAAGACTAACTCTATTGTTTTTTTTTCTTTTGTTTGAATATTTTCTAGTATTGCAAAATTATTTTCAATTCGGTCTACTGCATATTTCATAAAATTATTAAACTCCTATTATACTATTATATTATTATGAAGGGCTTTTTATTCATTTCCATTTGTGTCCGTTTTTTCTGTTGAGATATCTATATTTTTTCCATCTGTTTTAAATATGATTGTACCGGATTCATCTGTTCTATAAATTTGAGTATTCATTTTTTTTAGTCTTTCTAAAACAATATCATCTGGATGATTGTAGCTATTATTAGCTCCTACAGAGACAATGGCATACTGTGGGTTTACTTTGTTTAAAAATGTCGAGCCGCTACTATATTTAGATCCATGATGTGCTACCTTTAATACATTGCTATTGAGGTTTTTATTGATTATTGTGCTTTCTACTTCACTTGTAGCATCCCCCGTAAATAAAAATGATATTTCTCCATAAGTTAGTTTTAATACTATCGAACTGCTATTTAAATCACTAGAATCATTTCCTACGTATATCACTTCGATATTAGCATTTCCTAATTGAAAATTCGAACCTATTTCAGGAGTTTCAAAATATAATGACTTTTGTTCTAGTGCATCCAATACATCTTCAAATGTTTTCGTCGTAGTAACAACATCTGGCATGTAAAAGTTTTCAACGTCAAAGTTATTTATAATATCGTCCATTCCACCAATATGATCTTCATGAGGATGAGTTGCTACTATATATGAAAATTTTTCGATTTTTTTATTCTGAAAATAGGTTACTAGTTTTTCTCCATCTTCATTATTCCCAGCATCAATGAGCATGTATTGATTATCATTTCCAATCATGATAGAATCTGCTTGACCAACATCTAAAAAATATACAGTTAAATCTGTCGATGGTGAAGAGAGTGTTTCTTCATAGTTTTGTTGTGATTCTTCTAAAGTAGGAAACAGATTTGTTTTTAAATTATTATAGAAATCACTTTCCAAGCTCAAAAATATAGCAAAAATAAATGGTAATAATAATAATAATAATTTATTCTTCTTTTTTGTTTTCTTTCTCATAGGCTACCTCTATTGTAATAATAGCAGAAATTTGTAAAATTGTCACTATGAATTCTCTCATCTTTTCAATCAATGATTCTCTTTCAGTTATTTTCTACTAAATACGTTTTGTTGGTGAAGATTCTCAAAGGGTCTTTATTACATATCGTAGTTTGTTTGCAGTCGGCTACATTAGATAAGCAAAAATAATAGAACTCATAAAAAGTTCTAAAATGTAATGTTTATGATTTTATTCTGCTTAAGTTTTCAAATTGTTGACAAAGTAATTTTGTTAATATTTTTTTATTTTCTTAAAGTTTTATAATTGATTGTATAGTACTTACATTATCCAAATTTTAAATTTACAAACCCTACTTTTTTATCAAAAAATGATATAATAAGATTGATTAAAGTAACGTATAGCAAATTACAAAATTAACTATAAATTTATCCATAAGAAAACCTCTAGAAAAAATCTAGGGGTTTGTCTACAGTCTAGAAAATAAGTGAATCATTTGTTATTCAAATATTTCCCAACGATAATAGTTACATTATTAAATTCTCTTTCTAAAGATTTAAAATTATTATTAATATATTCTTCATCACTAGATTTTGATTTTATTTCATGTTCGTATAACATATCAGCTAACTTATCAAATCCAAAATACTTAGAATCACTCTTTAATGCATGAACAGCAATAGCATAATTTGGCATATCATGTTTTAATTTTAGTAATTTTATTTTTTCAAATTTATTACTACTTTCCTTAAACCAATCTGATAACATACTCTTGTATGTATCTAAATCTCCAAATAATTCTAATCCCTTTTTATAATTAATTCCATTATTTAATAAATACTATTCGTCATAAACTTCATTAGAAGGATTACCTTTTGATAATTCTATTTCAACATTATTTTCTCCTACCGAATATGTAGGAAGATTATCCAAATATATTTTTTCTTCTTTTAGTTGTTCTTGTGAATTATTCTCAATAAAAGTGTTACTTACGAATATTTTATCTAATTTTTCTTTAATTTGATTTTTACTAAATGGTTTAGAAATATAATCAGCAAATCCTTCACTAATATATTTTTCTTTAGCACCCGCTATAGCATCAGCAGTTAAAGCAATTACTGGAGTATTAAATGTAGATATTTTTTTTAATTCGGCAATTGCTTCTTCACCGTTCATATTTGGCATCATGATATCCATTAAAATTAAATCATAAACATTACCTGAATTTATTTTTTCTAAACATTCTTGTCCATCATAACATTCATCAAAATTAAAATTAAAATCTTTTAAAGCACGCATAACCACTTTAATATTTAATTTATTATCATCTACTACTAAAACTTTTTTATTACTATATGAAATAACATCTTCAACTTTATCCATTTTTGTACCAGTATCAGACATTTCTTTTTCAGTTATAGGTTTCACTAATTTGTTAATTTTTTGGGGAATTTGTACTACAAATATAGATCCTTGTCCAAATTGTGATTGAACATTTATTTTTCCACCCATCATTTCAAGCAAAGATTTTGTAATTGCCAATCCTAAACCTGTTCCTTCAGTTGTAGTATTTTTTTCTGCATCTAATCTATCAAATTTAGTAAATAATCTATTGATTAATTCGGCTTTAATTCCTTTTCCAGTATCTTGGCAAGTTACTATTATATTAGATATGTTTTTATTGACATTATTAATACATTTTATGTTCAAATCAATTTTCCCTACATCTGTATATTTAATTGCATTTGTTAATAAGTTATTTATTATTACTTTAACTTTTCCTTTATCACCAACTAATTCATAAGGTATATCATCAGAAATTGATAAATTAAACATTATATTCTTTTCTCCAATACGTGTTTGAGTTACCTTACACATATTCAATATTTCTTCTTTAAAATTATATATTTCTTCAACAACTTCCATTTTATTTGCTTCAATCTTATTTATGTCAAGAATATTTCCAACAATTTCTAATAACGTTTGAGAGGCATTAACTATATCCT
>CASFCU010000039.1 GCA_949293285.1 uncultured bacterium | reverse complement strand
TTCTAACATCTCATCAATATTTAGTTGTTCCTTTATTATCTGCATAACTAATCAACTCCTTTCGAGCATATAAAAAAGGTTAACCGAAATTAACCTTTCATATATTACAAGTCGATTAGTTCGACTAATTTCCCTATGGTGGAGCCGGGGAGAATCGAACTCCCGTCCGAAAAAAATAACATATAGATTTCTACAAGTTTAGTTAATTAAAAAAGTTCATTATATGAAAACTAATTAACAAATTAACATATAACTAACCTATAAAATTCATTATTACTTATAGATATCATAATAATATATCCTGCTATATAAGCCCCTTAAACCTCTCACAGGAAAAGAAATAAAAGGAGCACACCTACCTAAACTAAATTAGGCAAAAGCTACAGCGTTTCTATTAAACATTGCAGCAAGTGTATTTTTAATTTTGTTTCCAGTTATTTTAACTGATGCATTTACGTATGCCTCGACTTGCCACCTATACTCTATTAATCCCGTCGAAACCTAATCGGCCCCATGCAAGAAATATTATATCACTGAAAATATAATATTTCAAATGTTAATAGTTGGAAAACTCTTTTTTAGATAATTGTCTTTTTATATCTCTTTCCTTTACAGATTCCCTTTTATCATAATCTTTCTTTCCTTTACACAAACCTAAAAGTATCTTAACTTTATTGTTTTTTAAATACACTTTTAGTGGTATTAAAGTATATCCTTCCAATTTTATCTTACTAGAAAGTTTTAAAATTTCTTTTTTCTTCATTAAAAGCTTCCTAGTTCTATTTTCATCATGATTAAAAATATTTCCCTCTTTATAAGCACCAATAAACATATTAAGAATATATAACTCTCCATTTTTAATGTGCCCATAGCTGTCTCCTATATCACAACTTCCAGCTCTTAGTGATTTTACCTCTGTACCTTTAAGACAAATACCACACTCATATTCATCTTCAACAAAATAATTATATCTTGCTTTTCTATTCAATATTTCCATCTAAAATCAATCCCTTCTCATCAGGAACTATAAATTTATATCTTTTTTATAATACTAAAATCAACAGTCCTTTCCTCTTTAGATGCTGCAATCACCTTAACCAGCACCATGTCTCCAATAGTATATTTATCATTACTATTTTCTCCAATTAAAGACTGAGATGCCTCATCGTAATGATAATATCCATTTAGTTCATTAATATGAACCAATCCTTCTACCAAATTATCAAGTTGTATAAACATCCCAAAATTAGTAACGGAAGATATCATTCCTTTAAATTCTTCACCAATGTGCTTCTCCATATACTCTGCCATCTTCATATCTTCTACTTCTCTTTCACAATCTACGGAAATTCTTTCTTTTATAGAAGAATGTTCACAAACATACACAAGTTTTTCTTCCCAATGATTAATAGTATTTTTAGACATATCATGTTCAAATAAATAAGTTCTAAGAAGTCTATGTACTGTAGTATCTGGATATCTTCTAATAGGGGATGTAAAATGAGTATAACATTTACTTGCAAGACCATAATGTCCTAAATTCTGTGGCAAATAAACTGCTTTCTGCATATTTCTAAGCAACAAACTAGAAAGTATTTTAAATTCTTTTTTATTCTTCAAAAATTCCAACAATCTTTGAATAGTTTTCGGGCTTGTATCTTTTATATCCCCAGAAACCGTATATCCAAGCGTTTGTAAGAACGATAAAAAGCCTTTAATTTTATCTTCCTTCGGATATTCATGAACACGATAAACAAAAGGTAAATTCATATAAAATATATGAGTAGCAACACATTCATTAGCTTGAATCATAAAATCCTCAATTAACATTTCACCAACCCCACGATTTCTTAAAACAATATCAGTAGGCGCACAGTTTTCATCAACCAATATCTTAGCCTCATCAACATCAAAATCAAGATATCCTCTTTTAATTTTCATTTTTCTAATAATATCAGCTAACTCTTTCATAAGTTTAAGTTTATCAACATAAGATTCATACCCATCTGGCACAACGTTCTCTTCTAATATTTGATTAACTTTTTTATAAGTCATTTGAATTCTTGATTGAATAACACTCTCGAATATCTCATAATCAACAGTTTTCCCCTTAGAATCTACTTCCATAACACAAGAAATAGCAAGGCGTTCCACGTTCGGATTAAGTGAACAAATACCATTAGAAAGCTTATGAGGAAGCATAGGTATCACTCTATCAACTAAATAAACACTAGTTCCTCTTTCCATTGCTTCCTTATCAAGAGAACTTCCTTCTTTAACATAATAAGAAACATCTGCAATATGAACTCCTAACTTATAATTCCCATTCTCGAGTTTCTCTATGGATATTGCATCATCAATATCCTTCGTATCATCTCCATCTATTGTAAAAATAATTTCTTTAGTTAAATCACGTCTTCCTTTTTTATCTAATTCACTAACTTCAGAAGGAATACTATCCAATTGTTCAATTACTTCCTTATCAAATTCATTTTTTATTTCAAATTGTTCTACAATAGACAAAATATCTACACCAGGATCATTTTTATGTCCTAGTATTTTAACAACCTCTCCAATACATCTTCCCTTTTTTCTAAATTCTTTTATTTCTACTACAACTTTATGACCATCAACAGCACCCATATTCTTTTTTTTAGGAATTTCTACATTCAGTCTCTTCTTTTTGTCATCAAGAACAAGATAACCAATACCATGCTTAAAATAAATTTCCCCAATAACTGTGGATAAGCCTCGTTTTATTACCCTAAGAATTCTACCTTCTCTTCTCCCATTATCTTTAACAAGAGTAATCTCTGCAATTACTGTATCTCCATCTATAGCGTCTTTTAAATTATCTACAGGAATAAAAATATCTTCTTCTTCATTGTTAACTTCAACAAAGCCGAATCCTTTCTTATTAACTCTTAGAATTCCCTTTTTTAAATCACAAAAAGAAAACAACATATATCGATCCTTATTAGAATGGTAGATTTCTCCTTCTTTTTCAAGCAAATTTATAGTATCTGCCATTTGCTTGGTTTCTTCTATTGTTTGAATATTTAACATCGAATCTATTTCTTCATATTTTAAAGCACGACCTGCTTTTTTCAAAACTTCAAGTATCCTATCCTTCATATTTCACACCCTAAAAAAATTATAACAGAACAAAAGAATTAAGTAAACTGAATTTGCTTTAGTCGACTTTGCAAAGATTTTACTTTCAAAACTAAATATTCCTACTTTTCCCAGGTCTAACATTCAATAGTTACCATCACAGTTTTATTTTTCTCTAAATAATAATTATAAACAAATAGATTACATTCAATTATTCTTGAATAAATTCTATCGGCCTTTATACAAAAATTATAAAACTTATACATAACAGTCTTTGCAAGAATACTACACAATACATCTATTTAAGTTACAACTATGATTTATAAATTGACAAGTAATTTGCATTTTCAAAAGTAAATTACTACTAAAAAAATTTCAATCTTTTTATTTAATAATCTTTCCCTTGCTTCTTTAATAAAATGAATTCTCTCATAAAATAAAAAAAGACTATAAATAGTCTAAATATTACATAAAATTCATCACTAGACAAATAACAAAAAATAAAGTACCAAGCAAAAAAGTAAATCTACTAATAAAAAGCTCAACACCACGTTCTTTTCTTTGTCCAAACAAATCAGCATTACCACCAGATATAATCTGAGAAGCACCTTCTGCTTTATTACTTTGCAACAACACAACCGCTATTAGCATAACAGAAACAATAAGTAAAAACGTCTTCATTTGCATCACCCCATTTGCTAGTTAATAATTTAACATATTTCAAAAAAAATTACAAGCAAATTAGCTTAAAATTATAAAAACAAAGTACAGAATTTCTAATTGTTATCTCATATAAAAACTAACTCTTTTAATAAAGAATTTTCAAAACGATTGTCTATAACTTTCAGACAAATTATGAATACTTTCTTCAATTCTAATTAATCGATTATACTTACAAATTCTCTCACCCCGAGACATACTTCCAGTTTTAATATACTTAGTACCAAGACCAACTGCTAAATCAGCAATAGTAGTATCCTCAGTTTCACCACTTCTATGTGACATGATTAAATTGTAATTATTATTCTTAGCCAAATTAATTGTCTCAATCATCTCTGTTATAGTACCTATTTGATTAGGTTTAATTAAAATTGCATTCCCAGCCTTATAATCAATTCCTTTTTGTAAAAATTTCTTATTAGTAACAAACAAATCATCTCCCACTAATTGAACTCTATCTCCAATCAACTTAGTCAAAGTACTAAAAGAATCAAAATCATCCTCAAAAACTGGATCCTCAATAGAAATAATTGGATACTTATCTATCAAATCACAATAATAATGAATTAACTCTTCTTTTGTATAAACTTTATCATCAAAATTATAATATCCATTATTATATAATTCTGATGCAGCCACATCAAGAGCAATCTTCACATCAGTTGAAGGTTCATATCCAGCTTTCTTAATTGCTTCTATAATTAAATCTAAAGCTTCATAATTATTCTTCAAATCTGGAGCAAAACCACCTTCATCACCAACCGCAGTAGAAAATCCCTTTTCTTTCAATATTTTCTTCAAACAATGAAAAATTTCAGAAGCAACTCTGATACTTTCCTTTACACTATCCTTAATAGGAACAATCATAAACTCTTGAAAAGAAAGATGATTATCGGCATGACGACCACCATTAATAATATTAACCATTAAAATCGGCATTTTTTCTCCACTTCCAACATAACGGAACAACTCCATAGAACAAGACATAGCAGCAGCTCTTAAAACTGCTCCAGAAACACCTAAAATAGCATTAGCTCCTAACTTACTTTTATTAACAGTATTATCCAAACTATTCAACTTAGCATCAATTAAATCTTGCCTACTAACATCCATGCCAATCAAATAATCTTTTATAATATGATTAACATGATCAACCGCTTTACTAACCCCCAAACCTAAAAATCGATTACTATTTCCATCTCTTAATTCTAAAGCCTCTCTACTACCAGTAGAAGCACCACTAGGAACAGAAAATCTAGCTGTAATATCATTTTCAAGAACAACATCTACTTCTATGGTTGGATTTCCTCTCGAATCTAAAATTTCTCTTGCAATAACATTCTTTATATTCATATTTCCTCCTAAAAAAAAATGAGTTACTATACTCATTTTACAAATCTTAAATAACTTAAATTGTCGTTTTATAGGGAGTTTACAATCTTCTTGAATTCATCTCCCCTATCTTCAAAACACTTATATTGATCCCAAGATGCAGAAGCAGGACTTAAAAGAATAACATCTCCACTAGATGAACTATCATAAGCAGACTTAACAGCATTTTCCAAAGTATCCACTACAACAACTGTAATCATTAAACTATTTGCAAACTCTTCAATTCTGTTTTTACATTCACCATAAGTAATAATCATTTTTACATTAGTAATATAATCTTTTAAATCATAGAAATTCTGCCCTCTCTCCATTCCCCCAAGAAGTAAAATAGTTGGTCTATCAAAAGAAGATAAAGCAATTTGTGTAGCTTTAATATTAGTAGCCTTCGAATCATTATAAAACTTTCTATCTTCAAGACATCTAACAAACTCAATTCGGTGTTCTACACCATTAAACTCCTTTAAAAGTGTCACTATGGATTGATTATCAACTCCCAATTCCTTCACTACCATAATAGAAGCCATAATATTTTCATAATTGTGAACTCCAATAAGTTTAATATCATGTAGATCTACAATTTTTTCTTCATAATAATATATTGCATCATCTTTAATATAACAACCATTAATTTCTCTTTTACTAGAAAAATACTTCACAGTAGATTGAATACTTTTACTAACATCTAATACATCATTATTTTCAATATTTAAAATAGCAACATTATCCCTAGTTTGATTTTGAAAAATCTTAGCCTTAACCTTTTTATAATAATCATAAGTTTTGAAAAAATCTATATGAGCTTCACTCAAATTAGTCATAACTGCAATATCAGGACGAAATTCACTTAAATTCTCAAGCTGCTGACAAGAGGTTTCCATAACGATAATATCACCTGATTTTAACTTATTTAAAAAACTACATAAAGGAAAACCGATATTTCCTGTTAAATGACATGACAAACCAGCCTTTTTTAACATCTCATAAATCAATGTTGTAGTTGTAGTTTTACCATTAGTACCAGTAATACTTACAAGCTTTATATCACTAGGCAAAAGTCTATAGGCCATTTCTACTTCATTTATAACCTCTACACCAAGTTGTTTTGCTTTAAGAACATACTTATGATCGATACTAACACCAGGATTTTTTATTAGATAATCAAAACTATCATCTAATAAATCGTCTGGATGTTCACCTAATATAATTTCCACTCCTAATTCTTTTAGTTCTTTTAATTTACCTTCATCTTGTTCAGATTTAATATCATTCAACACAATATGATTTCCTCTATTAGAAAGAAACTTTGCCGCCTCATAACCACTTCTAGCCATACCTAAAATCAATATCTTATTATTTTCGAACATTCTATCACTCCTATCAAAATTATACTACATAATATTTAAAATTCAATTTAATTATGTTATAATGTCTATAAGATTAGGAGGTTTTTATGAAAATAGTAGAATTAAAACCAGATGAATTTGATAACTATGCCAAAAACCACGAATATGCTAACCCATGGCAAACCTCTAATTTTGGTAAGGCTGCAAATGCTCTCGGATATGATACATTATACTTAGGCTTTGAAGATGGAAAAATAATAAAAGGCTGCACGCTTTTGCTAAAAAAAGCTGTATATCTAGGACAAAGTATTTCCTATGCTCCACGTGGAATATTAATAGATTTTGAAGACTATAAACTTTTAGAGAGCGCTTTGAAAACTCTAAAAGAATATTTGAATGATAGAAAAATTATGTCATTCACTATGGATCCACCAATCATCATGTCAGTTAGGAATAAACACGGAGAACTAAAAGAAGATAGTAGCGGAGTAGACAAAAAATTAGATGCCATATTACACGGAGGAGAAATTATTAAAGCAAATCCATATGCAAAAAATATTAGAGAAGTAATACTAAATAAAGTAAAATTTGAATATCGAGGGGAAAATTTATACTTTGAAGGAATTCTACCAAGATGGTATGCAGTTACCACCTTACCTATAAATGCCAGAACATTACTATCAAAAATTGACAAAAGAGCAAGAACTAAACTAAGAAAAGCAGCAAAATTGGGAGTGGAAATATTAAAAGACGAAACAAAAGATGTAAATAAATTTTACGAAATTGCCAAAGAAACTTATAAAAAGCCCATAGAATATTATAAAAATTTACTAGAGAATAATGAAGATTGTGAAATATACCTTGCCAGAATAAATTCCGAAAAATACGTAAACAACAGTAAAGTTTTATACGAAAGAGAAATTGAAAGAAATGAAGTATTAAATAAAATTATTCAAGAAAAAAATAAGAATGGAAAAAATATCCGTAGAAGTTTGAATCAAAAAATGGAATCTGATAAAATAATTAATTCCTACAAAGAGCATCTAGTAAAATCTACATTAACATTAAAAGATTACCCAAATGGAAAAATAGTGGCTTTCTGTATAGTTACTAAAAATGGGAATAACGTTTCAATATTTGAAGATGGCTATTTAAAAGAACATCAAGATATAGCAGCAATTTCATTATTAAGATGGAAAATATTAGAACATTACTCAAGCAGCAATTTTAGAACTTTCAACTTTGGAGCAATTACAGGAGAATTTAATAAAAAACAAAATTCATACTATGGATTAAATGAAGCCAGACTATCACTAAGAGGAAGCGTTTTAGAATATGTTGGAGAATTTGGAGTCATGACTAATAGAACCATGTATAATTTATATCTAGCATCAATCAAAGATAGAACAAATTTCAAGATTTAAAAGGGGCTGTCTCAAAATTAAGTGATTGATTTTGTATCAGTCTCTTTTTTTTGATTACAAAAAAATATAATGGAAAAGGCTGAAACAATAAAGCTTCAGCCGAATGTGATACAATATTCTTGTTCAGAGAAATGAGGTATCACATGGAATATTTTACTATAAAAAGATTCTTTTTTCTAGTCCCCTCAAA
>CASFCU010000038.1 GCA_949293285.1 uncultured bacterium | reverse complement strand
GAATAGCTTTGGGTATAATGCCAATAAAGATGAATTCTTATTTTATTGTTATTATAAAAAGTGGATATATTGCGTCCACTTTTTTATATTTATTGGAGGTGTTTTGTATAGCAAATTCAAAGAACAATTTGTTAATTAATGAACAAATTAAAATCCCACAAGTTTTAGTAATAGGTCCAAACGGAGAGCAAACAGGTGTTAAATCTATTCAAGATGCACTTACTTTAGCAAACTATGCTGGTCTTGATTTAGTTTTAATAGGTCCAAATGGTAATCCACCAGTCTGTAAAATTATGGACTACAACAAATATAAATACGAGAAAAGAAAAAAAGAAAAAGCGGCTTTAAAAAAACAAAAAGCAACCATGCAAGAATTAAAAGAATTTAGACTATCTCCATCTATCGATGTTGGTGACTTTGAAACGAAAATTAAACAAGTTACGAAATATCTGGAAAAGGGTGATAGGATAAAATTAACAGTTCGCTTTCGTGGAAGACAATTAGCTCACACTGAACTAGGATTGGAAGTGCTTAAAAAATTTTCTGAAAGACTAAAAGAAATTTCGGATGTAGAGCAAGAAGCTAAACTAGATGGAAAAAATATGATTATGTTATTAATGCCAAAAAAAGTAAAGTAGGAGGAATAGAATATGACAAAATTAAAAAAACATAGTGGATTAAGTAAGGTTCTAAAAGTTAGAAAAGGTGGAACTATTACTTTGCGTCAAACAGGATTAAACCATAAGACTGGGAAGAAAAGTGGCGCAGTAAATAGAAGCAAAAGGAAAAATAGTACTTTAAGTAAAGCTGATTACAAAAGACTTAAGAAAGTAATATAAGTAGGAGGAATTAAAGATGACAAGAGTGAAAAATAGTGTAACTACCAGAGCACGTCATAAAAAAGTGTTGAAAGCAGCAAAAGGTTACTTTGGAAGTAAACACAGATTATACAAGACAGCAAAAGAACAATTAATGCATTCAGGACAATATGCATTTAGAGATAGACGTCAAAAGAAAAGAGATTTTAGAAGTCTATGGATTACAAGGATAAATGCAGCATGTCGTGAAAACGAAATAAGTTATTCAAGATTTATTGAAGGTCTTAATAAAGCAGGTATAGAAGTCAATAGAAAAATGCTATCAGAAATAGCAATAGCAGATCCAAAAGCATTCACTGAAATTGTAAAACAAGCTAAATTAGGACTTGAAGGAAAGATTGTTTCAGCAAAGAAAGAAATAAAATCAGAAGTTGAAATAGTGAAAGAAGAAGTCAAAAAAGCTAAAACAGCAAAAGAAGAATCAAAAACAAAAGAAGAATCAAAAACAAAAGAAGTAAAACAAGCTAAAACTACCAAAACAACGAAAAAAGCAGTTGAAAAGGATGAACAAGTAGTAAAAAAAGAAAAAACAACAGTGAAAAAAACAACGAAAAAAGAAACAAAATAAGCATATTAATGGATTTAATTACCTAGTGCCAATAATTGGTTGGAATTATTAGAAATTAATAGAAGATAAAACGAAAAGGAGAAAAAGTATTATGACAGTAGTGTCAATGAGTTATTTATTAGAAGCAGGTGTACATTTTGGTCACCAAAAAAGAAGATGGAACCCTAAAATGGGAGAATATATCTACACATCACGTGATGATATTTATATAATCGATTTACAAAAAACAGCAAAAAAAATTGAAGAAGCATATGAAGCTATGAAAAATATAGCAGAAAATGATGGAAAAATTTTATTTGTAGGTACAAAAAAACAAGCACAAGAAGCAGCAGAAGAAAGTGCAACTAGAACAGGAATGTATTTTGTAAATGAAAGATGGTTAGGAGGAACACTTACTAACTTTAAAACAATCAGATCAAGAGTAAAGAGACTTGAAGAAATCGAGAAAATGGAATCTGATGGTACTTTTGAATTACTTCCTAAAAAAGAAGTAATAAAAATAAGAAAAGAATATGATAAGCTAAATAAAAATTTAAGAGGAATCAGAGAAATGAAAAAACTTCCTGATGCTCTAGTTATCGTAGATCCAAGAAAAGAAGAAATAGCAATAAGAGAAGCTAGAAAATTAAACATTCCAGTATTCGGCGTAGTAGATACGAATTGTGATCCAGATATGGTAGATTATGTAATTCCAGGTAATGATGATGCTGTAAGAAGTGTAAAACTTATGATAGGGGTTTTAACCAATGCTATAGCAGAAGTAACTGGTAAGGAAATGATTGATTATTTAACAGAAGAAGATAAAAATAAAGCAAGTGGCAAAGCAAAGAAAGAAGAAAAAGAAGTAAATGAGTTTGCTATAGAAATAGAAAAAGAAGAAAATATTCCTAAGGAAATAGCAAAAGAAGATAGCAAAGAAAAAGAAAGCAAAAAAGATGAAAATCCAGATATTGCAAAAATGACACTATCTGAGTTAAAAGAGCTTGCCAAAGAAAGAGGAATCAAAGGATACTCTAAAATGAAAAAAGAAGAACTATTAGAGTCATTAAGATAATAAAATAAGAAAGGATTATGGATATGTTTAGTGCCGTTGATGTTAAAAATTTAAGAGAAAAAACTGGGGCAGGAATGCTTGACTGTAAGAAAGCTTTAGAAGCCACTAATGGAAATATTGAACAAGCTATTGATTGGTTAAGAGAAAAAGGAATATCTAAAGCATCAAAAAAAGAATCACGTATTGCTGCTGAAGGTCTTAGTGAGATTATGGTAGAAGGAAACAAAGCTGTTATTTTGGAAGTAAATTCAGAAACAGATTTTGTTGCCAAAAATGAAGAATTTAAAAAGTTTATTACTAATGTTGGTACCGCTATTTTAAAAAGTGGCGTAACTACTATGAATGATGCTTTAGAACTTGAAATTGATGGAGAAAAGATAAGTGACTATCTAATCAACTTAATAGCAAAAATTGGAGAAAAAATTAGTTTTAGAAGATTTGAGTTTGTTACTAAGAATGATAATGAAATTTTTGGAAGCTATTCTCATATGGGAGGAAGAATTTCTTCTCTTACAGTATTAGAAGGTGCAAATGAAGAAGTGGCAAAAAATGTGAGCATGCATGTTGCTGCTATGCGCCCTTTATACTTAAATAAAGAGGAAGTACCAGAGGACGTATTAGAACATGAAAAACAAGTAATCAAAGAACAAGCAATAAATGAAGGAAAACCTCTTGATATAGCAGAAAAAATGGTAACAGGAAGAATTAATAAATACTATAAGGAAATCTGTTTATTAGAACAACCTTTTGTAAAAGATCCTGATGTTACTGTAGAAGAATATGCCAAATCAAATGGTGGAACAATCAAAAAGATGGTACGTTTCGAAGTAGGAGAAGGTATCGAGAAAAAGAATGAGGATTTTGCACAAGAAGTAATGAGTCAAATAAATAAATAGATCGATGGCTTTTTTACATACTTTAGCAAATTTTAAAAAGAGAAATAAGCTTTTCTCTTTTTTTTATTATTTTCGTGTTATATAATGATAGTAAGGTAAGGAGGGATATATGAGATATTTAAAATATACTGATAAAATTCTTTTGCTTGTCAGTACGATATTATTTATCATAGGCTTAATCATGGTATTTTCCTCATCAAACATTGCCGCATTCATGAGATATGGAGCAAATCCTTATTACTTTTTAATAAAACAATCTATTATTCTCATACTAGGACTTATTCTATTTCTTGTCATTATTAGATTTAGTACTAAGAGTTATAGTGCTATATCCTGGTTTGGATTGATTTTAACTGTAGGATTTTTAATATTCGTTTATTTTTATGGAACTCTAACCAACAAAGCTAGAAGCTGGATAGATTTAGGTTTTTTTATGTTTCAACCGAGTGAGTTAGCCAAGGTGGTATTGATTGTTTGGTTTTCTGCTTTCTACGAACTGAAACGAAACAATTTGAATAA
Source organism: uncultured bacterium (assembly GCA_949293285.1). Lineage (GTDB taxonomy): Bacteria > Bacillota_I > Bacilli_A > RF39 > UBA660 > RUG13868. The sequence continues at coordinate 2,894 of CASFCU010000038.1, read as the reverse complement.
ACTTTTTACCAATTTTTTTCCAATAGGAGTATCAGCTTTCATAGCAGCTCTAATTATATTACAACCAGACTTTGGAACAGCAGGTGTAATCTTGATATTATCCTTTTTAGTATATTTACTAATTCCTATAAAAAGATCAATAAAGATAAAAGTAGTCCTTATTTCAATGTTGATTATGACTGTAATGATGATGGGATATTATATATTTAATACCTCATCATTTGCAAGACAGATTTCTAGATTTGACTTTTTAAATCCTTGTAGTGAAGAAAAGTTTTACGATACAGGTAATCAAGTATGCAATTCCTATATAGCATTTAATAACGGTTCTCTTACTGGAAAAGGCTTAGGGAATAGTACTCAAAAGTATTTGTATTTACCGGAATCCCATACGGATTTTATCTTTGCTATTATTGTTGAGGAATGTGGATTTCTAGGAGCTATTATAATTATGATTCTTTATGCTATTTTACTTTATCGAATTATTGATATTGGAAATAATAGTTCTAGTAGTAGAGGTTCGATTATTTGTTATGGTGTTGCCATATACATATTCCTACATATAGCCATTAATCTATTAGGAATTATGGGGTGGCTACCTCTAACCGGTATTCCTCTTCCGTTTTTAAGTTATGGTGGTTCTTTTACCCTTTGCTTAATATTATCATTATCGATGGTACAACGTGTTGCTATAGAAACGAGAATGAAAAAAATAGGAATTTGCTAACTTATGAATAATAATCTCTATAGGAGGTTATTTTTTTATGAAATATTTTATAGAAATTAGGGACTTTTTGTATTATAATAGAAAAAAAATTTCCCTTTTTGTTATAGTAATTATTGTTGTCATTGTGTCATTTTTTTCTATTTTTAATGATAAATATTCATCAAATGAGGATCTATCATATTTTGACAACATAGAAATAGAAGAAAATAGTACAGATAATAATGAAATAGATTCTAGTAATTTGAAAGAAGCTTTTTATTTTATTGATATAAAAGGAAGCGTTAAAAATCCAGGAGTATATCAAGTATCACCAGATAAAAGAGTAATTGATATTATTTCTATAGCAGGTGGTCTTCTTCCTGATAGTGACACTTCTAATATTAATATGAGTCAAAAAATAGAAGATGAAATGGTTATCCTAATTCCCTCTATAAACGAGAAAAATAAAAATGAGAACAGTTCCACATCTAATAATTTATCCATTATATCAAAAGATACTGATAATATAGTATCTATTAATAGTGCTACATTAGATGATCTTATGACGATAAAGGGAATAGGGAAAGTAAAAGCAGAAGCTATAATAGAATATAGAAAAGAATTTGGACCATTTAAAAGTATTGAAGATATAAAAAATGTAAGTGGCATAGGTAGTAGTACTTTTGAAAAAATTAAGGATTATATTAAATTGTAATGTTACCTATATACTATTATTTTTTCTCTTGCTAATTATTAGTTTATATAATTTCCTTTTTATTGAAAAAAAGAGCAAATATACTAAAGAAGAACGTTCATTTTATTGCATAATTGATAAATACTATATAAATGGTAATCAACTAAAACTAAACCTATCATGTAATGAAACCCTAATAGGGTACTATTATTTTAAATCCGAATCAGAACATCTTAATTTTAATAAGAAATACAAAATCGGAGATATCATATATTTACAGGGAACACTAGAAGAAATAAAAGAAAATAAAAACTTTAATATATTCAATTATAAAAAATATAGTAACAATAAAAATATTTTTTACAATTTACAAATTGATAATATGAGCTATATAAAAACATCTTCTAATTTAATATATCAAATAAAAAATATTATCTTAAAAAGAATAAATCATTTAAAAAGTTTTCCTTATATCAATGCCTTAGTTTTAGGAAATAAAGATAACATGGATAAAGAGTTAATGGAAACTTATAAAAATATCGGAATAATGCATTTATTTGCAATTTCTGGAATGCATGTAGGAATCATTATATCCATTTCCACTTTTTTATTAAAGAAATTTAAACTGATTAGTAATATTGTAAATATTGCAATTTTAATACTGTATTACAATTTAGTTGGTAGTATCTCTTTATTAAGAGCGGTACTTTTCTTTATAATAAACTTAGCAGATAAATTTTTTTTGCTTAATCTCTCAGTATTAAAAAAACTTTTTATCATAATTTTTATAATTCTCATGATAAATCCATATCATCTTTTTGATCTTGGCTTTTTATATTCTATCATCATAAGTGGTAGCCTTTTAATATTAAAAAAGAAAATAAATGCAAAGAAAACGTATTTGACTAAGACATTTTATATTTCATTTTTAGCATTCTTAGTATCTTTGCCAATTACTATCTATAATTTTTATGAAGTTAATTTTCTTTCTTCTTTATATAATACTATCATTGTACCATTAGTTTCTATCATTGTATTTCCATTATCTTTAATAACCATTATTTTCCCAATATTAGATTGGCTTTTATGTTTTTTCATTGAAATATTAGAGATGCTTTCACTGTTCTTCTATTCGATAGATAGTTCTTTTATATTCAAAAAGCCTCATTTTTTAGTCGTAGTTTTTTACTACTTGGTCATATTTATAGGTCTAAATAATAAAAAGTTTTTAATTTTTTTAGTAATGATATTATGTATTCATTTTAATGATAACAAAATTTTTAAATCTAATTATATCCTGTTTATAGATGTAAAAGAAGGGGACTCAACGTTAATACATAGCAAAGACCATAATATCTTAATTGACACCGGAGGTACAATTACTTATGACAATAAAAAAGCAAAAAAGAATGAGTATTCTATTGCTAAAAATACGACCATACCATTATTAAAATCACTAGGAATTTCTAAAATAGATACATTAATAATAACTCA
>CASFCU010000037.1 GCA_949293285.1 uncultured bacterium | reverse complement strand
CTTTAGGTGGAAAAACTTTAAGTCCTAAATATAGTGAATGCAAGGAAGGATTTATTGAGATTAGTTCTAATCACATTAATACAGGAATTATTTTAGTACCAGATAATGTTATTAATGAAGAATGGTTAGAAGAAGAACATTTATTAGCTAATTATATTGGTGATACAGATGAAGAAAAAGAAGAGACTGAAAATATTATTATAAATTTGGAACATCATCCTAATGCTAATATGATTAATCTATCAGCAAGTACTAAAATAACTATTTATGAAGCAAGTATTGGTTTAGGTGCTATGGTTACTTTTATAGGATTATATTTAGGAATCGTTTTCTTAATTTCTAGTGCTGCTATTCTAGCTTTAAAAGAACTTACGGAAAGTACTGATAATAAAGAGAGATTTGATATGTTAAGAAAAATAGGAACGGATCGGAAAATGATTCATAAAGCATTATTTACTCAAATATTCATTTTCTTTATGTTTCCATTAGTTCTTGCTATCATCCATTCCATATTTGGAATTATGTTCTGTGATTATATTTTAGCTACCTTTGGTAATGAGGAGTTATTAAAATCCATTGTTATGACAGCGTCTTTAATTGTTGTAATTTATGGGGGATATTTCTTCATAACTTATTATTGTAGTAAAAATATCATAAAAGAAAAGTAAGATGCTTTTCTTTTTTCTTTGATAATTCATTAGTAAGATTAGATAGATTGTGTTATACTAGTATAGTAATTGTTTCATTTTGTAAATAATTATTTAGAATTTGAATATAGAATAATGAGTATATGTAGTAAAAAAGCTTTAGAGAAAGGATTTTTATGAGTATATTTGATATGAATTTTTTTAGGTTCTTTGGATTTAAGAAGAAACCAAATGCACCTTGGGAAAAATATTATAGTAAAGAGGATATGGATTTAAAAATACCGGATATTTCTCTTTATCAACATTTTAAGAATAATATGCAAAAATATCCTAACCATGTTGCTTTTTCATATTATGGAGTCGATTTTACTTATTGTTTATTAGATAAAAAAATAACAGAATGTGCAAAAGCTTTTGTTAATTATGGTATTAGGAAAAATGATGTGGTTACTATTTGTATGCCTAATACGCCGGAGGCAGTAATTTCGGTTTTTGCTCTTAATAAAATTGGTGCTATTGCTAATATGATACATCCTTTATCTAGTGAAAATGAAATAAAAAATATGTTGATTGATACGGGAAGTGTCATGTTAGTTTTAATTGATATTGATTATGATAAAATAAAGGAAGTAGTTGAAGAGACCGAAGTTTATAAGGTCATTATAGTAAGGCCGAATAATTCTATGTCGTTTTTTATGAGGGTTGGCTATTCGATAGCTGTAGGTCGTAAAACTATATTACCTAAAAACAATAAGAAATACGTATTTTGGAATGATTTTATTAAATCTTCTAAAAACTATCATAATAAAAATTACAATTATGTTTCTAGAAAAAACGATCCGGCCATTATGCTTCATAGTGGTGGATCTACGGGGACTCCTAAAGCCATTGTGTTATCCAATGGGAACTTTATAGCACTTGCAGAGCAAGCAAGAATTGTTTTTGATGAATTGGAAGTTGGGGATAGATGTTTATCTATTATGCCAATTTTTCATGGATTTGGTCTTGGTGTTTGTTTGTATGCACCGCTTTGCCTTGGGGCGGAGTGTATTTTGATACCATAGTTTAAGGCTGATAGTTTCGATAAGTTGTTGAATAAGTATCATCCAGAGTTTGTGATTGGTGTTCCTACTTTGTTCGAGGCTTTATTAAAGATTCCAAGAGAAAGAAAAGAAAGATTAAATTTAAATTATTTGAAATACGTTATTACTGGTGGAGATACTTTGAAACCTAGCTTAGAAAAAGAGATCGATTCTTTTCTTCGTGAATGTGGTGCTAAGACAAGATTAATTCAAGGTTATGGTATGAGTGAATCTTTAGCAGCGGTTTCTTTGGAACCCAAAGGTATTTATAAAAGTCGTTCTATTGGTATTCCATTTCCCGGGTGTTATATTGGAATATTTTCGTATGATGACGAAGAACTTCCTTATGGAACGGAAGGAGAAATTTGTATTAGTGGTCCTAATGTTATGCTTGGTTATTACAGCAATGAAAAAGAGACTAATCTTGCTTTACATATTCATAAAGATGGCAATGTATGGCTACATTCTGGGGATTTAGGAATGATGGATACAGATGGCTTTATTAAGTATACAAGCAGGATAAAAAGGCTTATTGTTTGTTCAGGATATAATGTTTATCCAAGCCAAATAGAAGCTCTTTTAGAGAGCCATGAGGCAGTGTTGCTTTGTAGTGTTGTTGGTATTCCTCATCCGTATAAAATGGAAGTGCCAAAAGCTTTTATCGTATTAAAGAAAGAACATAAAAAAGATGATAAATTAATTGAGGAATTTAAAGATTTATGTAAGAAAAATTTGCCTAAATATTCACAACCTTATGAATATGAATTTAGAAAATCACTTCCTAAGACTATGATTGGAAAAGTGGATTTTAGAAAACTTCAACAGGAAAATAATGAAAAAAGGTTAAAAGAGCGTGGAGTCCATTAGATTTATTTTTTTGAAAGGTGAGTTTTAATTTCTTATAAAAATGTCAATCTAAAGTAAATGAGATATCTTTAAAATAAAATTATTAGATATGTAGTATATAATATTGATGAATGATTTGGATGGTGATTTGTAATGAGAAAAAAAGTTGTCGTTTTAGGTGGTGGAACAGGGATGAGTTTTTTGTTAAAAGGATTGAAGGAATTTCCTGTTGATATCACAGCAGTTGTGTCCGTTTGTGATGATGGACAAAGCACTGGAAGATTACGACGTGAATTTAATATTCCAGCGGTAGGGGATATTAGAAAGGTTTTGGTTTCTTTAGCGGAAACGGATCCATTAGTAGAACAACTTTTTAATTTTCGATTTCAGACTACTAGTGATTTGAATGGCCATGCCGTTGGAAATCTCTTACTTACTGCTATGGGAAGTATGACGGGGAATATGTCCGATGGTATTGAAGCTATTGGAAAAATTTTAAATTTGCATGGCAAAATTCTTCCTTTGACAGAAGATAATGTTACACTAGTTGGTAAAATGACGGATGGGAGTATTATCGAAGGAGAACATTATATTACCGAGAGTAAGCGTACGATTGAAAAAGTCTATTATAAGGAAGAGCCAGTGGTTAATTATTCGGTTTTAGAAGAGATAAGGAAGGCAGATTTGATTGTGCTTAGTATGGGAAGTATTTATACTAGTATTATTCCTAATCTCTTGTGTAGAGAAATTGTAGATTTATTAGAGAAAATTGATACTCCTATTATGTATGTATGTAATATGATGACGCAACCAGGGGAGACTGATAATCTTAAAGTAAGTGATCATATTCGAATTATTAATCAATATTTAGGAGAGAGATCTATTGATGTGGTAGTGGCTAATAGTGGAATTATCGATGAAAATATTAGGAAAAAATATGAAAATCTTGAACAAAAAGATCCTGTTTTATTAGATAGAGAAAATATTAAAGATGTAGAAATCATTTCTAATAATTATGTTACCGTTGAAAATGATTATTTAAGACATGATGCTGTATTGCTTTCTCTTGATATTTTTAAATATTTAATAGCAAAAAAATAGTTTGAAGCGGAAGTGAGAAATATGAAATTATCTTTGGTAATACCTTGTTATAATGAAGAAGAAAATGTGTTGTTAATACATGATAGGATAGAAAGCCTTTTTTTAGATTTTTGTGAGTATGAGATGATATTTATTAATGATGGAAGCAATGATAAGACTCTTGAGAATTTGAAAAAAATTGCAAAATCGAGTAAATGTCATGTTAAAATTATTGATTTTTCTAGAAATTTTGGGAAAGAAGCTGCAATATATGCTGGTCTTAAAGAAGCAAAAGGAGAATTTGTGTCTTTAATCGATGCTGATATGCAACAAGATCCTAAATATGTTCTTGATATGGTTTCTTTTCTTTTGGATAACCCTTATTATGATAGTGTAGCCATGTATCAGGAGAAAAGAAAAGAAGGAAGAGTTCTTACCTTCTTTAAGAAAACGTTTTATAAGTTAATTAATAAAATTTCTGATACCAAATTTACTGAGAACGCAAGTGATTTCAGAACTTTTAGAAGAAGTATGGTAGATTCTATTTTGCAAATGCAGGAGTATTATCGATTTTCTAAAGGAATTTTTTCTTGGATTGGATTTCATACCTACTATATGCCGTATCGTGTTTTAAAAAGAGCAACGGGAAGTACTAAGTGGTCATTTAGAAAACTTTTTAAGTATGCACTAGATGGAATTATTTCTTTTACTACTGCTCCTCTTAGAATAGCAACTTATACGGGATTAATATCCTCTTTTGGTTCTATTATTTATATTTTTGTTGTTATTGTTCAGAAGCTGGCTTTTGGAATTGATGTTCCTGGGTATGCTACAGTGATTACTTTGATCTTATTTTTAGGTGGAATTCAACTGTTTGCACTAGGCATTATCGGTGAATATATTGGGAGAACTTATATTGAAGTTAAAAAAAGACCTATTTATATTGCTAGGGAAATTATAAGTAATGAGGAGTAGTTATGGTAAGTATAGTACTTTTTCTTTCTTTTTTATTAACCAAATATAATAAGCTTACTAGAAAATATAAGGAAGCTGTAAATTATCTAATTGTAGGGGCTTTTACGACTATTGTTAGTATTTTTAGTTATAATGTATTTCGGTTTTTTTTGAAAAATTATATTATCTGTACGGCTTTATCTTGGATTGTTGCAGTTTTGTTTGCATATATTGCAAATAGAAGGTATGTTTTTTTCAGTAAGGATCAAAGAATTTTGAAAGAGTTTTCGGAATTTGTTTTTGCAAGGATCCTTTCTTTATTAGCAGAAATTGCCGTTATGTATATTTTAGTTGATTTTTTAAATATTGCTGATAGAGTATCTAAACTTATTGTGCAGTTTATTATTGTAATATTAAACTATATTTTTAGTAAATTATTTGTTTTCAAAGAAAGTGATAGTTGATTTTTTCTTTGTTTTAAAAAATTTAGTACATCTATTTAAGATAATGCATATTATTTATTAGGTAGGTGTCATGATGTCTAAAGAAAGTTTTATTCGTTTTGTAAAAGCAAATCCTGGATTAGTGGATTATGTTAGAAAAAATAATAGTTCTTGGCAGAGTCTTTATGAGATTTATTCTTTGTATGGGGAAGATGAGAATGTTTGGAATCGATATTTAAATAACAATAATTCTTCTGTGAATGAGTTAGTTTCTTTGATTAGAAGTGTTAATTTAGAATCTGTTAGAAAAGTAGTTGACGGGCTTCAAAAGACCATTTCTTTAGTTCAAGAAATTGGTGGAAACCATAATGACAATAATGTGAAACCGTATGAGAGAAGCCCTGTTTATGAGGATTTAGATGATTAATGAAACTATTTTTCAGATTAGGCAAAATCCGCTTATGTATCAATATTTAAAGTATCATTCATACTGGTATAAGATTCTATTAAGAGATAAGACTATGCTTAGACAAATGATTAATGAAATGAAAGAAGAATATAAAATGACGACAAAAGATAAAATAGAGTCTATTGGGAAAAAAGTCCATATGATCAGGAGCCTTTTAGAAGTATTTGGTTAGATTGTGTTTGGTGGAGTGTAATTTTGTGAAGGGAGCATTCTATTTTTTCTCTATTTCTCTTTTTAGGATTAAGTTTACTTAATTCTTTTCTTTTGTTATAATTTAGTAGGTGGTATGATGAAAAAAGTAGAGTTATTAAGTCCTGCTGGGAGTATGGAATGCTTGTATCAAGCCGTACAAAATGGTGCGGATGCTGTGTATTTGGGTGGTAAGAAGTTTGGAGCAAGAAAATATGCTAGTAATTTTGATTATAATCAGATGGTTGATGCCATAAAATATTGTCATTTATATGGTGTAAAAATTTATGTAACGGTAAATACGATTATTTTTGAAGAAGAAATGGAAGAGGTTTTAAAATATGTTGAATTTTTACATGAAAATAATGTGGATGCTTTAATTGTTCAAGATTTGGGTTTGATTCGTCTATTGAGAAGTACGTTTCCTAATTTGGTTATTCATGCTTCTACACAGTGTCATAATCATAATAGTGAGTCTATTTGCGCAATGAAAGAGTTGGGTGTATCTAGAGTTGTATTGGCAAGGGAATTATCGAAAGAGGAGATTAAGAATATCGAGGTTGATATAGAAAAAGAAGTGTTTGTTCATGGGGCTTTATGTGTATCGTATTCTGGATGTTGTCTTTTTAGTAGTATGAATGGTGGTAGAAGTGGAAATCGTGGAGAATGTGTGGGCTCTTGTCGATTACCCTATGAACTTTATAAAAAAGAAAAGAAAATCAAGACAGATGGAAAATATCTTTTAAGTACCAAATCATTATGTACTGTAGAGTATATAAAAGACCTTATCGAAAGTGGAGTATCTTCTTTTAAAATCGAAGGTAGAATGAAAAGTCCTGAGTATGTGGGGTATGTAACTAGAATTTATAGAAATAAAATCGATGATTATTATAAAACCGGTAAAACAGTAGTAGAAGAGGAGGAACTTTCTAACTTGAAGAAACTTTATAATAGAGAGTTTTCTTCTGGTTATCTTTTTCATTCTTCTTTAAAAAACTTAATGAATATTAAAACATCAAATCATATTGGGGTAGCTTTGGGAAAGGTTATTTCTGTCGATAAAAAAACGATCAAAATTTTGGTAGAAGATGTTTTGAATCAAGAAGATGGTATTCGTTTCGACAATGATAAAGGGATGATCGTTAATAAATTATATAATGAAAAAAAAGAATTAGTTAGTAGCATTCAGAAGGGAAAAATTGCTATTTTAGATAATAAAATAGGACTTTTGAAAGCAAAATATGTAAGAAAAACTTTAGATAGTAAACTGGTAAGAGATTTGAATAGGCTTCCTGCTAGAAAAGTCTTAGTAGATATTGTTTTGAATGCTAAAATAGATTGTTTTTTAGAACTAGTTATTACAGATGGTACGAATACAGTAATAGAATATGGTAGTAAGGTAGAAAGAGCAGTCCATATTCCTATTGAAGAAGAAAGAATGATGAATCAAGTTAGTAGGCTCGGTAATACTCCTTTTGAGTGTCATTCTGTTATTGTTCATGCTGATGATAATATTTTTATTCCGATAAAAGAATTGAATGAATTAAGAAGGACTTGTATTGATAAGCTAATAGAAAAAAGAGAGCATGATAGGCCACAACCTTTTAAAAAGATAGCTTATATGGAAAAAAATGAGAGTATTCCTATGAAAAAGAAGGGCTCTTTGTCTTTAGCTATGTCTGTTAGAAATGAAAAACAGTTGCAAGTAGCATTGCAAGAGAGAATCGATAGTATTTATGTAGATGATTATTCTTTGTATCAAAAATATGAGACTATGGACAACGTTTATTACAGGACTAAAAGAACAGAGAATCATTATAAGGATTTAGTGGCTAGAAATATATTAGCAACAGAATTGGGGGCTGTAATGAAGTATTCAGAAACGGCTAATGTAGTGAGTGATTATTTTTTAAATGTGGTCAATTCTTCTAGTGTGGCTTATCTGTTAGAAAAAGGTGTAAAAAGAGTAACATTATCTTTAGAGAGTTCTTTTGATAATATTAAGAACATGAAATGTGATATGAGTAATATAGAGGTAGTAATTTATGGAAGAATAGAGTTAATGATAACCAAATATGCTTTTGATGTGTTATTAAAAGAATTTGCTTTAGAAAAAGATGCTTCTGGGTATCGATTAAAAAAAGACTTTCAACATTTTTATCCAATTACTTATGATGGTGATGTTATGCATATTATGGATTGTAAGAAGATAGATTTTATTTCTAATTTGAAAAGTTATAAAGATATAGGAATCACTTATTATAGAATAGAGTTATTTGATGAGACAGAGTTAGAAATTAAAAATGTTATAAAAGAAATAAAGAGGAAATATGAATAATGAGATATTAGAAAAGATAGATGAGATTATGGAGGCTTTAGAGCAAGATACCGATATAAAAAAGATGAAAGAATTGAAACATCATATTTTGGCAAATTCTCATTTGATGAATAAAATAGAAAAAGTAAAAAAGATGTCTTCTTATAGTGATGAATATGTAAAGTTAAAAAAAGAGATTATGGAGAATGAAGATTTTAAAGAATATAAGAGAATAGAGAAAAAGTTAAATCAAATTGTCAATATCATTAATAAAAGATTAAATGATTTAGTTAAGGAGCAAGAATGAAGATAATTAGTGGTTTTTTGAAGGGAAGAGTGGTTAGTTGGCAAGAAATAAAAGGGACTAGACCTACTATGGATAGAGTGAAAGAATCTTTATTTGCAATGATTCAGGGATATGTTAAAGATAGTGTTGTTTTGGATTTGTTTTCTGGTAGTGGTAATTTGGGATTTGAAGCTATTAGTAATGGTGCTAGATTTTGCTATTTTAATGATATTAGTAAAAGATGTACGAAGTCGATTATCAGTAATGTCAAAGAGTTTCATATAGAAGACAAAGTGGAGATTTTGAATTATGATTATAAAAGGGCATTGGCTTATTTTAAAGAAAATGCTATCTCATTTGATTTGATATTTCTTGATCCACCTTATAAGGAGAAAATTCAAAATGATATTATTGACTATATTAAAGAAAATCAGTTATTGAATCATCAGGGAATCATTATTTGTGAGGCTGATCAATTGTATTTAAATGTTGATTGTTATCAGAAGATAAAAGAGAAAAAGTATGGAGATAAATATATTGTGATATATAAAAATATTCTTTGATTAATTATTTATATCATTGTATAATTAGAATAGGTGATAGTATGAGACTAAATAATAGAGGTTTTGCATTTTCTACGATGCTTTATGGTACATTGGCACTTATTATAGTGGTCTTGATGCTGATTTTTAGTATTTTGAAGAGTAATAGTAATGAGACTTATTATTATTCTTCGATTATTGAGGAGAATTTAAATAAGTGTGTTTCAGAGGAAATATCACTTGAAAATTGTTATACTTCTGGTAGTGATCAATGTGATCCTACTTCCTATTATGCTTGTATTGGAGTAAATAATCATACCAGCATAACAGAAGGAAAAAGAATTGTTGATTTTTTAAGTGAAAAAACAGTTACTTCTGGTAATGGTCTTTATAAGGATGAGAAAACTGGTAATTTGGTATTTCGTGGTGTGGACGTGAATAATTATATACAATTTTCCGGTGATATATGGAGAATTATAGAAGTTGAGGCCGATGGTGCTGTTAAGATTGCTTATACTAAATATGGTTCTAAATTAAAGTGGAATGTGGATGAGAGTGGTGAATGGAAGAGTAGTAGTATCAATAATGAACTTAATAATACTTTTTATTCTACTCTTACAAATACTTCGGCTATTGATAAAAGGGAGTGGAATATTGGAAGAATATATTCTGTTGCTAGAACCATAGATGAGTTAGTAGAGCAAGAATCTTTAGCAAAGTATGGTTCTGGGGAAGCATATTCTTTTGTGGGACTTCCTAATGCTAGTGACTATGTAAAGGCTTCTCTTAATGATACTTGTAGTAATGATGTGTTGGTTAGTACTAATTGTAATAGTTGGCTATCAGTTTATGGAAGCTGGTTAATTAATGCTAGTTATACAGAAGCTGAAAGTATAGAAGCCTATTATTTTCAAACTGGTAATAAATTAGAAAGAAAAAGTGTTACTGAAGAAGAAAGTGTAGTACCAGTTATATATTTGAAGTCTTCTCAAAAGATAATCAGCGGAGATGGTAGTATTAGCAACCCTTATATATTGGAAAGATAGTGTAAGAGTATGAGCTTTTTATTTGGAGTATTAGTAAGAATTTTGCTTTTTTGTTCATTGTCTACTTTTATACTTTGATAAAGTTACATCACTCGGATTTTATGGATGTTATCTTTAAATTATGAAAGATTTTAATGTGGAAGAACTTTTTTCTAACTGAAAGAGTATTTGATCGATATTAAATTCTATAGAAAATAAGGCTATTTTTGTTTTGGAAGATAAAGGTTTTAATTTAATTACTAAAAAGTTGAAACTACGATTGGAAGATTGAATAAAAAGTGATATACTATATGAGTATGATGATATAAAGTTTTAAAGACAGGCATTGAAGAGTTATGAAAAGAGGCTAGATATTTCTCTAGATACGTTGATATTATTGATAAGTGGCTTATTTGAAAATATTAATGCGTATCATTAAACTTCATTGTAGTGCTGTTATTTCATCGTTGGAAAGTAAGGGGTGTAGTTATTGCAAAACACTTTTTAATATTCAGTAGTAGATTTAGTTAAATGCTAGAAATTAATAGATGATAAAGAAGATAATTAATAATAAGTAGGAGGATTTTATGGGATTAATTAAGGCGGCTTTTGGAGCTATAGGGGGAACATTGGGAGATCAATGGAAGGATTTTATCAGTTGTGAAGACATGGGAAATGATACATTGATGGTGAAAAAGACAACTTCTAGTGGACAGATATCAAAGGATAGTAGAATTGTTGTGTCACCTGGACAGGTAGCAGTTATATATGATTCTGGAAATATTTTGGATGCTACTGCTGAAGAGGGAGTTTATCAGTTTGATCAATCTACTTCTCCCACTTTTTTTGCGGGACAGTTTGGTGCTGTGTTTAAGGAAATGTGGCAGAGATTTACTTATGGTGGGACACCAGCAAAGGAACAGGCAGTTTTTTATTTTAATATAAAGGAGATTAAGGATAATAAATTTGGGACGTCAACACCAATACCATATCAAGACTGGTCACATCCAATTCCTAATCAGATGACTGGGTCTATGTCACCTATGAGAGTACAGGTAAGATGTTATGGTAAGTATACTTTTAAGATTATAGATCCGGCTTTATTTATGAGAAATCATGCTGGTGTTGCCGATGTTGTCATGAAAGATGATTTAGTAGAACAAATGAGAAGTGAAGTAATTTCCTCTTTTCAGAATGTTCTTAATGAGTTAGGAACTAGTTCTCATAAAACACCTGTTCTAGAGCTTCCAAGTAATACAGATGAGATAAAGAAAACTATGGATGAAAAGGTGTTTGATAAACCGATAAGAGATAGAGGGTTACAATTAGTAGGTTTTGCTGTAGAATCTGTGACTCTAGATGATGAGTCGTCTCAGAAAATTGATAATTATGAGCTTTCTTCCAATTCCTATATGCAACAGGGGACACTTGTTGGTGCTTATTCTAATGCAGTGCAAGATGCTGCAAAAAACGAGGCAGGTGCTATGAATGGCTTCATGGGAGTGGGTATGATGAATATGGCTAGTGGAGGAATGATTGGTGGTGCTATAAATACTCCTTTTAATCAAGCTGGAGCATCTAGTTCTACGGTGGTTGATCCTTTTCAAAAACAGATACAACCTGTTCAAGATGAAAATACAGTTAAGGGCAATGACAGTGTTAAATGTCCTAATTGTGGGACTTTAATTACTGGGAAATTTTGTACAGAGTGTGGAACGAAAGCACCAAGTAGCACCCCAAAGACGTGTCCTAACTGTGGGACGGTTGCAAGAGGTAAGTTTTGTACAGAATGTGGAACGAAGATAGAAGGATAGAATATTGCACGTCAGAAGAAGGATAGATATTTCCTTTCTTTTTAGTTTTCATGTTTATTGTATTATTTTAGAATATAACTAAGAGTAGTAGGAGGATTTATGAATAAAAAAGGATTTACCTTGATTGAACTTTTAGCGGTCATTATCATACTAGGAGTATTAATGATCATAGCAGTACCTAGTGTGACCGAGTATATTTCAAACTCTAGAAAGAATGCTTATATTGCAACAGCAACAAGATATATCGATGGAGTAAGAAATGAAGTAAATTCAGGAAAATTTCCC
>CASFCU010000036.1 GCA_949293285.1 uncultured bacterium | reverse complement strand
GTCTAAATCATATATCATTATCGCCAAACAAAGATAAAGATAGACTAGCTGATTAAGGATATCTCCTTTCTTTATCTTTTGTTTGGCTAATATTATTATACCTCATTTTTATTTATCAGTCATTATATTTAACACAACTTTCCAAGAAAAGAATCCTTAATATTCAAACTTTTCATTACTATGATATCTTAAGATATTTTTTGATTTCTATAAAAGGCAAGTTATTTCCCATTTTTCTACACAACTTCATTTACTCATATAAAAACCTCAATTTCTACATAAAGAAACGAGGTTCACATCAATATATTATTTATTAATCATAATAAATTAAATATTCTCTTCTCTTATAGATTCCAAAATATTTTCCTTTTTCATTTTACTGGTTGAGTACCACATAGTAATCAAAACAATAACAAACACACCTACTACCGCCATCATAATTGCTTCTAGTGGTAGAGAATAATGAAATTCCACTAATGTATTCATATTATCTGCTATTAAAATAGATAATACAATCCCAACCGGAAGTGCATATAGTAACGATTTTAAACCAAAGAATATACTTTCAAACCAAATCATCTTATTAAAACCTTGAGGTGTTAATCCGACGCTTCTAAGTATTGAAAATTCTCTTTTTCTCAAACTAATACTTGTTGTAATTGTGTTAAATACACTAGTTATTCCTATCAATGTTACTAAGGAAATAAATCCATATAATAAAATCTTGATAGCTACTATAGCATTTCTTTCTGATTTTTCACTTTCCTTTATATTGGTATAAGAAACATGATTTCCCAATTTCTTAGCTAATTCATCCAATTTACTACTATTTCTTACTTTTAATCCAACTACCTTTGTTGTATCAAAAGAAGATGTACCAAAATAAACATGTTTTAGTTCTTCATAAGTGCTTTCATTTACTATCAATACAGGATTAAATGTTGTGTTAAGATTATTTAATAAGGATGGTAGTTCATTAGTATAATAAAAGTTATCCATTCGATAAGAACAAATTCTATCATATTCAGAAGGAGAAATCGAATAATAGTAGTCTCCAGTGCCGTCATTTTCAAGACTTTCATCATACTCCTCAATAAGTTCTAAATTACATATACTAAGTTCTAAATTACTATTAAATCTTTCAAAAGTTAAAACTTTCCTATCATCATCGTTATAATCAAATACTCTATGACTATTAATTAAAATAATTTTATCACTAGATGCCCCTAGTTTTTTCAAATATTTTTGATAAGAATGATCATCTAGTTTGATAATATTAACATAATCATAAAGATAACTATCTCCCCCTACTTCTTGATTTTCTACTATTCCATAGTAATCCTTATATTTGTCTGTATAATATTTTGGTTCTATAACTTTAGAAGAAACATTAAATATATCATATTCCACATACTCTTCTACATTTTTCTCTACCTTCATCTCTTCTATTGTATTCTTATCTTGTTCACTGATAGTATCAAAAACCAAAATCTCAACATCATAATCTGAAGAAAAGACATAATTATTTGCCGTTTCCATACCGAACTTCAAAAAGGAAGAAAAAGCAATAAAGGTCGTTATACTAATAAATAAAGATACCAAAGTTACACGGTATTTCTTTTTATTTCTCTTAATATTTTTTAAAGCAATGACTCCTTCTATTCCGAATATCTTCTCTATAATTTTAGGGGTCTTTATCTTGCTTCTTTTAATTTTAATATCATCATTTTGTCTAATGACTTCGATAGGAGATATTTTACTAGCACGTTTTGCCGGTATAAATGCAGATACTATAATCACAATGATAATAAAAATGATAGGTATGACAATAAACAAAGGATAGGTTGTAAGCTTTAATGGAATATTATCTAATTGATTTTTCAATAAATTATTTAATACGATTCCTAATGTTCCAATACCTACATAAGCACTAATAATTCCTAAAATAATTCCAATACTTCCTACAATAAATGCTTCATAAAAAACAGTCTTTCGGATTTGTCCTTTAGTTGCTCCAATACTAGAAAAAAGGCCAAATTGTTTTTTTCTTTCCATCACAGATATAGCAAAAGAATTGTATATTACAATAGTGCATGCTACAGAAATAATAGATAAAAATAAAACTAAAAATCCTGATAGAAAATCATTAAAATTACCATAACTACTAACACCATAAAGTGATAGAAGACTATCATGATAGTTAATAGCATAAGAATCATTTTCTAATTCTTTCCCTAAATTTTTATAAATGGTCTGTGATAGTTCATAGACTTTAGAAGGCTTATGATATACTAAAAATAAATTAACATTACCTTGATATTCTTCATTTGCTTTTGTGAAAAAATAAAAACCTGGTGAAGAAAAAGCTTCATAATTACTTCTTTCACAAATACCTACGATTTTATATGTTTTAGTACCAACTACATGAAATGTTTCGTCCTCTTTATATCCGATACTATTATCCAATGGACCAAAAGAAGAAGCATCATCAAACTGCCTTATTCCATATTCTAAAGTAATAACATCACCAACTTTATAAGTAGATTTCCCTTGAGAAAAAATATGATTAGAAATAATAATTTCCGTATCATCCTTAGGATAAGTTCCATCTATTAATTTCAACTCTTCAAAGAAATTCTCACTAACTGCATCAATATAAAAATAAGGTTTGTATTCATTCTCTGACTCTTCATACTTTGCATAACCTATTCCATATTCATAATAGTATTCTTTAATATTACTATTGCTTTCAATATTTACTAAATTTTCTTTTTTAACATCTTCGATATTAGCATGATACTTACCACTAGACATAATAGTTTGTTCAATTAAGAATTCACGCATAGTAGAACAAATTAAACCAATTCCTACCATTAAAGCAGTGGATAAAATAATTCCTACAATACTTACAATCGTCCTCTTTTTATTCATCATCAAATGCTTAATTGTAAGTTTATTTAAAATATTCATATCTATAATACCTTCTCATCCTTAATGATTTTTCCATCTTCTATAGTTATAATTCTATCCGCTGCTAAAGCTAAATTTTGATCATGTGTAATCATAATAATAGTCTGTTTGTATTTTTTATTGGAAGCTTTTAACAAATCAATAATATCCTTACTAGTCTTTGAATCTAGATTTCCGGTTGGCTCATCTGCTAATAATAAACTAGGTCGATTCATTAAAGCTCTTCCAATAGACACTCTTTGCTGTTGTCCTCCAGATAACTCATTGGGCAAATGATTAATTCTATCACGTAAATCAAGAATATCGATAATTTCATCTAAATATTTTCTATCGACCTTTTTACCATCAAGTAATATTGGAAGCGTAATATTTTCTTCCACATTTAAAATAGGGATTAAATTATAAAACTGATAAATAAGCCCTACTTGCCTTCTTCTAAAGATAGCAAGATTCGTTTCATTTAAAGAATAAACATCTTCTTTATCTACAATAATTCTACCACTAGTAGGTCTGTCTACTCCACCAAGTAAATGTAACAAAGTAGATTTACCACTACCACTAGCTCCGATAATGGCAACGAATTCCCCTTTATCTACAGTAAAACTGACATTATCTAAGGCTTTTACTAAGGTATCCCCTTTTCCATAAGTTTTCGTTAGATTTTCAACTCTTAAAATTTCCATATAAAATCTTCCTTTCCAATATCATTATACAGAACTAATATGACTCTAAAATGACTGATTTGATTACAATTTAGTCACTAAACAACATTTTTATAAAATTTAATGAAAAACGTGGTTCCCAAATTTTCTTTACTTTTCACCCTAATTTCTCCATTTTCTAAATCAATAATTTTTTTTGCCATATTAAGCCCTATTCCTATACTTTCAGGATTACCTTCCCCTTTATAAAAACGTTCAAAAATATGGTTAATATCTTTTTCTTTAATACCACATCCATTATCTTTTAACATAATCTCAACATATATAGGATTTTCTATTACCGCAATTTCAATTTTCCCATTTTCTTTTGTATGTTCACAAGCATTTTTAATAATATTAACCAAAGCTTCTGTTGTCCAATTCAAATCTACAAAAAGAGTAATATTTTTAGGACAATCTACCACAAGAGTAATATTTTTTAATTCCAAAGGAATTCTCAGTGGCTCTAGAGCTTTATGAATCAAGTCTAATGCCTTTACTTTATCATTTTTTAAAATAACTGTTCCACTATCTAATCTAGATATTTTTAAAAGACTAGTTACCAACCATTCAATTCTTTGTAACTGTGAAAAATTTCTAGAAAGCATTTCTTTCTTAACATCCTTATCTAAATCTTTATCTAATAAGTCATTAATTACATACATACTAGTAAGTGGTGTTTTTAATTGATGAGATATATCAGAAAGAGTATCTTCTAATCTTTTCTTATCTTCTATTAATAAATCATGCTGTTCTTTCAATTTAACAGTTACTTTATAAATATCATTTTTTAAATGACTAATAGCTCCTTCATCAAAATCTCTAATATCCATAGAATAATTTCCATTTAACGTTTGATTTAAATAATTAGATATGTTTTTAATCTTTCTATTCTCTTTTATAATATAAATAATAAAAGTAGTAGTCAAAAGGGAAAAAGAAACAATAACGAACAATACATTGCATCTAACTACTTGTGTTCTTAAAGCTTCACTATCACTAGAAAAATTTAAATCTTCTTTTGTAATTCCATTTTTTTCTAAAAGAGAAGAATCATAATCGTTTTTCCCATATTCACTTTCTAAGATAAGTCTTACAATTTTTTCTTCCAACTCTGGATTGTCTTCTAAAAGCCTATTGAATATATAAGAATTATTTTCTTCTTGTCTTTTTTCATAAAGATTAGCAAGGGAAACACTCACTACAATAGATAATAAAATAATAACAAGAAAAAGTAATAATTCTATTCCTATAAACTTTTTAATACTTGCCTTATTCTTCATAACTATTCCCCCAACTTATACCCTAATCCTCTAATCGTTAATATGATTTTAGGGCTACTAGGATCATCTTCTATTTTTTCTCTTATTCTCTTTATGTAAACTGTTAGAGTATTATCATTTACATATTCCTCATTTACATCCCAAATATTGGCAAGTATTTTTTCTCTCGTAAATATCGTATTGGGATTCAAAGCAAATATTAATAATATTTTATACTCCAAGGCAGTTAGCATAACATCTATTCCATTTTTCATGACTTTGGCCTGAGAAATATCAATCGTTACATCCTTGATGTTGATAATTTGTTTTGGACTTCCATTCGTTCTTCGTAATACTGTTTTAATTCTAGATACCAATTCTTTAGCTTTAAATGGTTTTGTTACATAATCATCTGCCCCCATATCAAGCCCCATAACAATAGAAACTTCTAAATCATTAGCCGTTAAAAATATAATGGGAATATCCTTTATATCTTTTATTTTTTTAAATAATTCAAACCCATTGATATCAGGAAGATTTAAGTCTAATAAAATTAAGCAAATATCTTTGTGATTAAGAATCACATCTAAAGCCTGATTCCCATTCGTAGTAGACAATAAAGAAAATCCTTCTTGTGACAAATAATAGGTAAGTCCTACCCTTATGGCTTCATCATCTTCAATTAACATAATTTTCATTCATATCACCAACTATATTATAGAACAAAAAAGACTATTTTTTCATTACAAAATAGTCATAATAGTGGTCCATCGATTACTATAATATTTGTATATCAGCAGCTAATAATTTTATACTAAATCTTTTCTGTTACGTTTTTATAATCAAAACTTCTTTCATACTTCATAGTATTTTCCAAAGACGTTTTGTTCTTTATTACTCACTGTTTTTATGTTATCATTTCTAAATTCAAATAAATTCTCCCTACTACAAAAAATGTAAAATAGAAGTCCCTCTATTTTACATTTCATTCTTATTTTCTACCTAATCTTTAAAACAAAGATAACTGATCAGACTCGTCTAATCCATCTAGAATTTTCATTTTCCTCATTTTTTCAATTAAAGTCTGTGAGACTTTAGCCCTTTTTTGTAAATCTTCAATACTAGTAAAAGGTCTTTTGCTTCTCTCTTCTACAATGGCCTTTGCTACCGTATCCCCCAATCCATCAATCGATGAAAATGGTGGATATATAGAAGTCTCATCCTTAACTCCCCAAGTAGTAGCTTCACTCTTATCTAACTCTATTCTAACAAACTGTATTCCTCTAGCAGTAGCCTCTAAAGAGACTTTCAAACTTTCTAATTGACCTGTTTCTTTATTTGTAGCATCATAACCTTTACACTGTATTTCCGTTACTTTTTCTTTTATGGCATCATAACCTTCCATCATCACTTCTACATCGACATCTGTAGCTTTTGATGTAAACCAAGAAGCGTAAAAATAAACTGGCATATGTACTTTATACCAAGCAATCCTAAAAGCACTAATAACATAAGCTGCAGCATGAGCTTTAGGAAACATGTACTTGATTTTTTCACAGGAATCAATAAACCAATCTTCGATTCCTGCTTCTTTCATAATTTCTTTATAAGACTTCCATGTCTCAGGATCTTTACTTGCCTTTCCCTTTCTTACGAATTCCATAATTTTAAAAGCCTTAATTGGTACTACCCCGTGATACATCAAATAAACCATAATATCATCACGACATCCAATAACCTCACTAAATGGCACCACTTTATTCTTAATTAACTCTTGAGCATTTCCTAACCAAACATCAGTACCATGAGAAAGTCCTGATATTTTAACAAGTTCTGCAAAAGTTTTCGGTTTCGTCTCTGCTACCATTCCTATCGTAAATGGGGTACCAAATTCGGGAATTCCTAAAGTACCTGTTTCACAAAGAATCTGCTCATTAGTCACTCCCAAAGCCTTTGTAGAAGTAAATATACTCATAGTCTCTTTATCATCAAGTGGCACTTTTAAGATATCTGTTTTAGTTAAATCTTGAATCATACGTAATTGAGTAGGATCAGAATGCCCCAAAATATCTAGTTTTAATAAATCTTGGTCAATAGCATGATAGGAAAAGTGAGTAGTTCTCCAAGAGCTATTTGGATCATCCGCAGGAAATTGAAATGGCGTAAAATCAGATACATCCATATAATCTGGCACTACAACAATTCCCCCAGGATGTTGTCCAGTAGTCCTCTTAACACCAACACATCCTAAAGAAATTCTTTCTATCTCTGCACTCCTAACCGTAGAGTATTCTTTCACCTTTTTTACGATTTCCTCATATTTTACATCGATTTCCTGGGGTAGTTCTTTTCTGATATTCTCCTGAAGCAATAAAAACTTTTTAGCAATTTTAAAAGGTTTTTCTTTTTTATCTATAGATAACATATCCTCAATAGATTTTCCTATACCTTTTGCTACCTCCGAAACCAAGGACATAATTTTGTCTTCATAATATCCAAGTACAAAACCATAAGCTGTTTTATCAGCAACGGTACCAATAGTTCCTGCACGATAAACATTATCGACACCGAATAATACCTTAGTATATTCATGGGCAGAAGCTTGATTTAAATCAGAAAAATTTAAATCGATATCTGGTACTTTATCCGCATTAAATCCTAAAAAAGTAGCAAATGGCATATCTTGCCCATCTTTATACAAAGCCTTTCCACATCTAGGACAAAGCATATCAGGTAAGTCAAATCCAGAAGAATACTTTGCTCCCAAAGGATTTTCATCTTCATCGTTAAAAATGCTCATTTTACAATGAAGACATCGATAATGTGCCGGAAGAGGATTTACCTCCGTAATCCCCATCATCGTAGCAACAAAACTAGATCCTACAGACCCACGAGAACCCACTAAATATCCATCATCATTAGAATGTTTTACAAGACGTTGAGCAATCAGATATATCGGATCGAATCCACCACCAATAATTCCTCCTAATTCTTTTTTTAATTTTTGCAAAACAGCTTCTTCTGTTAACTCCTTATCTTCTTCTGTCCAATTTTCTTTAATAAATGGAATCAGTTCTTCTTTTACCTTCTCAAAGCCTCCCAAAACCGTCTCATGAATCCTTTTAAACACTTCTTTTTCGAACATTTCTCCAACTAAGTTTGGAAATTGCTTTTTCACTTGTGAACTATAACACTTATAAACAATATCCCCATATAATTCTTTAGCAATTCTCTCCTCTATATTAAAAGGAAGAGGCTCCCCATACCAAGAAATAGCTTTTTCAAAAACTAAATCTGTTACTACTCTAGGACAATCCAGATAACTTTTTCCATCATCACTTTTGATACGAGGAGAAAAAGGAATTCCACCAGTATCGATGATTACTTCTATCTCTTCTACCATATCCAATACTTTATTAGTATTTTTTACAACAATTTCATAAGCTAATTCATGATCCAAAAAGGAAAAATCACTCAACATTTCATTAGTCGTTCTAAAATGTTGTGAAGGAATCGAAGTAATTTCTTTTTTTGCCAAAGGATGTCTTCCTCCTCCAGGAACCTTCTGGTTGATAATAATTTCTCTATATATCTTATCTTCTTTATAAAAATGATGTACATCTCCCGTTGCAACGATGATTTTTCCAGCCTCCTTCACAGCACTAATAATCTTTTTAATATGCTCTTCTAATTCATATCTATCTTTAAAATCACTAGTCTGAATTAAATGGTCGTACACTTCAGGAGGTTGAACCTCAACATAGTCGTAAAAATTAATAATATTAGTAAGTTCTTGCCCTTCTTTACTCCTTGCCTCGATAAAAACCTCAGAATTATAGCAACTACTTCCAATTAATAACCCTTCCCTTAACTCTGCAAGTTTACTTCGAAGAATTCTAGGAGTCTTATAAAGATAGGTTGTATTAGCCAAAGAGATAATTTTAAATAAATTCTTAAGTCCCTTTTTATTAAGCGCTATAGCATTAAAATGAAATGTTCTACCAAATTTATAAATTTCATCTTTAGAAATTAACTTATCTAAATCACTAATTTTTTTATAATTTTGATTAACTAGTTTTTGCATCATTTTATGATAAACTTTAGCAGTTGCTTCCGAGTCGTAATCTGCTCTATGATGTCCTTCTTCATCAAACTCCACATTATATCTAGCAACTAATGCTGATAAGCTATGTCTTGCAAAACCTTGATCCAAAGTACGAGAAAGTTCTAACGTATCGATAACGGTATTTTTAAATTCACCAAGTTGATACTTTTTCATAGCCATCTCAATAAAAGAAATATCAAACTTAGCATTATGAGCAACCATCGGTAAATCTTGAACCCATTCTAAAAATCTTCTAGTAACCATCTCCTCAGTATCACACGAAGAAACCATTTGATCAGTAATATTAGTTAGTTCCGTAATTTTATCTGGTATATGACGATGAGGGTTAATCAGTTCATCAAACCGATCAATAATCTCCCCATTTTTTATTTTAACTCCACCAATTTCGATCATCTGATCGACACCAGCAGCATTAAACCCCGTAGTCTCTGTATCAAAAACCACATAAGTAGAAGTCAATAAATCATCATCTGTAGGCCTAACTACAATATTAACAGTATCATCTACCAAAGTAAGTTCCGTACCATATAATCCTTTAAAAATAGGTGGATTCTTAAGTTCTTCCTCGACTTCTTTCAATTTACTATCAATCAATTGCTTTTGCTCTTCGTCTATTTCATTAAACTCTTTTTCAAGTTCTTCTCTTTTTGCTTTCAACTTTTTAATAATGGACTTATTGTGGGCAGTAATAATTTCAAAAGCAATAGGAAACGCTTGACATCCAGCATGATCTGTAATAGCAACTCCTCTATACCCAAGCTCAATAGCATTACTAACTAATTCACAAGTGTGCTTATCAAGATCTAACTTTGTTACACCGTCCATTTGACTCATCATAGTATGAGCATGAAGCTCTACTCTTTTTTCCAAAGCATCATCTACTATCTTGTTATCCTTTTTTGAAGACTCATACACATCAGAAACATACAAAACAAGTTCATCTCCAGAATACTGATCAAATTTAGTATTTCCTTTCAACTTAACCCAAGTACCGGGTTTTGTCTTCTTCAAAACCTGCTGATAAACCTCATCATCCCTTATAAAAATTTTAGCTAAAATACTATCTGTATAATCTGTAACCTTCAACGTTAAAATTTTAAAGGCTTTACTACTAGGAACAAATTCATCAATACCAAATATTTTAGCCTCTATGACAATATCAGAATTTTCTCCTACAATAGATCCGATTCTATCAATAGCCTCCTCTTCTTTAATCAAATTTCCAAAGATAGTCCTCTCATCCACTTCCTTTTTTCTTCTTTTAGGAAAGAAACTAGAACCATTAGATTTACTGGATAAATGATTTAAAAAAGGTCTACTCATAATTTCTTTTGTCTCATCATTAATAGAATCATTAATTTCTACTCTAAGCTCAAAATCCAAATCGATAGTATAACTAAAAACTACCCCATAATTTTCTAAAATTTGATATAACTTTTTGATAGTAGAATCAAAATTTTCTTTTTCAATCTCATTAATTGCCTTAATGGATAAAAAATTTCCATTCAATACCGTTTTTTTTAAAATCAACTCTAAATTAGGAAGATCATCTTGATACAGACTACTAACCATATCGACATATTCTTTAAAATGATAACAATTCCCCAATTGATTCACAATTTTCAACTTTATCGTTGCACCATCAAAATACTTTTTAAACTTATCGATAAGTTCATTATAAAAAGAACAGGAAATATCACTGTCATTACCTATTTTTATAGAAATAACATTGTCTAAATCATCAACATTTACATCATATAACTTAGCATTAGAAAACTCTTCAAAATATTTTTTATCTACACCTATTCTGTTTAATATCTTATTTAACTTCTCATCCATTTCTAACCTCATACAAACATAAGATTAAAAGTATAAACTTTTAATCTCTTATATAGTTTCTAAATTATTCAATCTAATTATATATCTTTGATTATTACAACAAAAATCAATAAAACCAAAAAGATCTATTTTTCTAAGCTCTTTCTCCACAGGATATTTATCTATATCAAAAGGCATTCTATCTCTCATCATATAACTAACTAATTCTTCTCTATCAGCACCCATATACATAAGCCAATAAGGATAAAGCTGTTTTTTCAAAAATTTCAGTTTCTTTAACCCCTCTTCATATTTAGTAAATCCCGATAACCTAGTATATACTTCATTACTAACCAGTAAATCTATAATTGCAGAAACCATTTCTTTATTTTCACTTTGATAATCTCCTATTTCATACTTAACTAAAGTAAATAAAATTCTAATGATGGCCTTAAGACCATCTTCGGTGTCTTCTTTCTTTCCCCAAACAACATTTTTTTTAGGATTTTTCTTTAAATATTCAACATTATCTAAGTACGGATGAACTACTAAAATTTGATACTTATTTTCTACTTTAAATCTAAGTAACTCTTTTAATGAACTTTGAATTTCTTTTTGATGGGAATCCCAAATCTTCATTAAAAATCTTCTATACTTATCTGTCTGTCTTTTTACAATCTTAAATTCATCTGTATTAAAAATAAAATTATAAATAGTATCATCATCCGGTATAAAATCATTAGTATATTTAAGAATTTCCACGTTTTCCTTTTCTATTTTCATATACTGTTTAGAATAGTTTTTCCAAAGTCTTTCTTTTAATTTTTGGATATCTTCTGAAATAGAAGGCCTAAATAATAAATTCCATGCTAACAAATAATCATTAACCACAAACTCAACATTCATCTACTTCACCTTCCATATTGCTAACATATTTAATATATCACAATTAAATACTTAATTAAATATTTAAACTATAATTTTAACTTTTTCTGCTATGATTTGAAATTCTTCTTTTCTCTCCACTTTTCCTCGAACCAAAAGAATATCACCTTTCTTGACATCTGGTACCGTTTTAAAAACATCAGAAAAAAAGACATAATCAAGAGAAGAAATTTCATCACTTCCCGTTAGAAAAGCCATATAATTTCCTCTTTTATCAAGATGAATCTTTAACTTATCCACCAATATAATAGTATCGATTACTTTTCCGTAATGCATTTTCACATCACTTAAATTCACCACTTTATACTTATCCTTATATCTAGTAGTTGGGTGATAACTCAAATAAAACCCAAACAGTTCTTTTTCCTTGCTCATTAAAATATCACGAGAAAATTCCTCCGTAATCTCAATATCTGGATGATCAATCATATCACTATCTAATCCTTTGACAATAAAGGCATAAGTAAGAAGATTATCAAGATTACTAATCAATGTCTTTTTATTATAACCAAAGGAAGAAAAAGAAGAAGCATAAATCAATTGCTCAATCGTTTTCCTATTAATACCAACTTCCACCAATCTAGCAAGGCAATCAAATAAATTCTTAAAACCATCTTTTCTAACTCTAACAATTTCTCTTGCTGTATTCATTCCAATATTCCTAATATTAGAAAGTGGAAATAAAATTCCATTTTTATCTATCTCGTATTTTTCACTACTTTTATTAATATCAGGAAGTAAAAATATAACACCTTTACTTCTTGCTTCTCTTATAATCATCGATGTCTTATAATCACTTCCAATAATCATAGACAACAAACTTAAATAAAAATACTTGGGAAAATGAACCTTTAAATACCCCATTTTATAAGCTATGGTAGAATAGGCAACAGCGTGAGATTTATTAAACCCATACTGTGAAAAAGCCAAAATATCATCATAATAAGTTTTAACAGTATTATAATCATATCCATTCTTTAAAGCCCCTTTGATAAAATTTTCTTCTTGTACTTTAAGATCATCTTTCTTCTTCTTACTCATGGCTCGTCTTAAAATATCGGCAGAAGACAAAGAAAAACCAGCCATAATATTAGCAATTAACATAATTTGTTCCTGATAAACCATAACACCATAAGTAGGAGCCAAAACTCTTTTTATATCTTCATTTAAATACTGAACTTCTATATTATTGTTTTTTCTTTCCAGATAAACATCAGTATCTGGTCCGGGCCTTACCAAAGCATCAGCAGCTACAATGTCATCAAAAGAAACTACTTTAAGCTTCTTTAAAAGATTTTTCATGACATCACTTTCGAATTGAAATATTCCATTAGTATCAACATCATAAAAAAGTTTAAGTGTATCTTTGTCATCTAATGGAATATTCAAAAAGTCAATAGAAATAGACTCATGCTCTTTAATACTAGCAATAATATCCATAATAGTAGTAAGATTTCGATTTCCAAGAAAATCCATCTTTAAAAGTCCAAGTTCTTCTAAAAATCCCATTTCATACGAACTTAAATACATATTATCCTGTTTAATCAGTGGAATTACAGAATCTAGTTCTACCTTAGAAATAATAATACCTGAAGCATGAGTTGTAATATTTTTGGGAAAACCCTCAAAATACAAAGCTACGTCATACAAAAGAGAAAGTCTATCATCATTGTTAATGATATCTCTAAATTCTTCATTATGATCATAAATATCTTTCAGCTTAGAATTAAGATCAATGTATTTTTTTAGTCTATCAACTTTATCTTGAGATATTTTCAATATCTTAGAAACATCATCTAAAACCGCTTTTGCCTTCAAGGTACCAATGGCCACAATCCCCGCTACATTCTTATCTCCATATTTTTCTTTCACATAGTCAATCACTTGATCACGATACACATCAGGAAAATCAATATCAATATCTGGCATTGTGATTCTTCCAGGATTTAAAAATCTCTCGAAAAGTAAATCATATTTCAACGGATCAATATCTATTATCCCAAGGGCATAAGCTACTAAACTTCCTCCGGCGCTTCCCCTTCCAGGGCCAACTAAAATCCCATTTTTTTTAGCATACTTAACATAATCGTACACAATCAAAAAATAATCAGAAAATCCCATTTTCTTAATGACGTCCAATTCATATAAAAGCCTTTTCTTATACACCGGACTAACCTCTCCAGAAAGTCTAATAGTAATACCCTGCATACTAAGTTTAGTAAGATACTCATCACTAGAAACACCAAGATAATTTTCATAAACTGGAATTAAATTCTGATAAGTTGGAAAAGTTAAATTGCATAAATCAGAAATAAAATTCGTAGTATTCATACCCTTTTCACTACTAAATAACAAAACTTCATGCTCTGTCAACAAATAATTATGATTATCTATATAATCAACATTATCCAGAATATTCTTCTTATCTTTCATCATAATAGAATACTTAAAATATTTACTATCTTTTTTGAAAGTATAAAGAACTTTATTTATAAAAACAGTTCTACTAGACACTTTTAAAGCTTCATACTCTTCTTGTTTACTAGAAAATCCTAAATACAATGAAGAAGTAATAGAATCGAGTTCTTTAAAAACTTTCAAGGAAGAAAAAGGAATGATCACAATTAAATGATCCTTATACTGAAATAAAATATCTTGAGTTACTTCATTTCCAATGGTAATGATTTTCAAAAGATTTTGATATCCTTCATAATTTTTAGCATAAAGTAAAATAGGACAATCATGATACTTTACTTCGACAGAAATAATTGGTTTAATATTTTTGGACTTACATAATTTATAAAAATACATAGTAGCAATCATATTATCATCACAAAGTGCTACACTCTTTATATTTAACTTTACACATTGATTCACTAAATCGTCAATTTTTACAAGACTAGATAAAAAAGAATAATTACTTTTCACATATAATGGCGTATACATAATTGCTACTCCTTTCAATAGTATTATAACACATATCATATAAATAAACTTTCAAATAAAGAAAAAGATTTGCCAAATAATTACATTTAAAATTTGCTTACAACCAAAAAGACGTTGCAGCTGAGCTTTACGAATTAAGTAAACAAGATATTCCACACGCAGTCTTTCCAGAAAGTTTTATCATAAGTAGTAATTACCAAATAACAAAAGAAGAGCCTTTTATCAAAAACTCTAAAACTTTGAGAGAAAATACAGAAATAAACACCAGTATCAGAAAGATCAATCAAAGAATATCAAAAGTCAATTAATCAGATTCATATCCAGCTTAAATGAACAGCAATTTTCACATAATGATTTATTTTCTAGAAGATGAAAAAAGAGTATATGCCATAGATTTAACTCAACGTTAATCATTCATTTACCTATTACAACGAATATAATTATTATAATGAAATGAATTTTGACAAAATCTTTCATTTTGATAATTATATTCACTCTATATAAAATAAAAAAAATCAAATTTATTATAAAATTCAACTTTCTTTATTATTTGCCCAAAACTCTCTACATTAACTACGATTTAGTTTTAAAAGTAAAACTATCAGGATAAAAGTACGAGACTTTTTAAATACATTACGAATATAGCCAACTTTCTTTAATACAATCCAGAATATCTTTTTTTAAATATTTCATTACTGGAACTGTAATTAAAGTATAAAAATAAATAAATGATATTATTATAAATAAAATCCAATAAAAAAATGAAAGAAAAAAATACAATCCATAAATATGATATATAATAAAACAAAAAATATTGAATAAAATAATTGCAACTATGAATGCTAAAATAATTTCCAGCAAATAATTCATTAAAAAAATCATATGAATTCGATCTTTAGAAACCCTATACAATTGTAAATAGCCTATCTCTTTCTTTTGATAATATAACTCTAGTGAAACTTTACCTATCATAAATATAAAAGTAAATATAGCTAGCAATCCACCTATCAACAAGCCAATTTTAACATAATTATAAATAGCAGAATAAGCATTTCGAACCTCATTTCCCCATGTTAAAGAATAAGAAAAATCACCATTTCTATTAGTAAATTCTTCACTATTAGTATAAATATCTATGGCTTCATCTTTATCAATTGTAATAACTACCTCTTTTTCATCATAAGCTATATAACCAATATTTTTCATCTTCTCATACGGGATAAAAACAACTGGAGTAATATAATCCTTGTTAATTGCATCTATCTCACGATAAAAATAATTACTTAAATATGGAGAATTGTCATTAAAAACAATACCAGAAATAATAAATTCTTCGTTTTCTACAACTATAGTAGAATTCAAAGCATCATCATAATCAGTAAAGTCTAAATTATTAATTATAAACTCTTCGTTTACTAATACTTCATTATCACCATCAGGAAAAGAACCATATTGCAAAATAGCTTTATCCTTTAAAACAGAATCTTCCCTATCTAATAAAATATATGCAGAATAATTATCATATTCTAATTTATAATTATAATATACTTTTTGAATTTGCTGATCAACTCTCTTGGAATCATATTCACTGATACTAAATACATGCAGTGGATATACCTCAGAAAATTGATTAACGACCTCTTTCTTGATGTTTTTTAAAATGGAAACAAAAGAAAACAATAATAAAAAAAACAATACCATAAATATCAGCAAAGCAACTCGTTTCTTTTTTCTTTTTTTCACAAATAACAAATCATATTTAAAAGTAGAATACGACTTCTTTATGTCTTTAAAGTTTTCATTTGCCTTTTTTTCATTTTTTGATTCCTTAATCGTTTTTAAAACTCCGTAATCTAAATGATAAATCGTATCAGATAAATCATCATATATCTCTTTATGAGTAGATATAACGATAATTTTATTTTCAAGTTTCAACTTTTCTAAGTAACTTACAAAAAGTAGAGAATTTTCTTTATCTAAAGACGAAGTAGGCTCATCCAAAAGAATGACTTCACTATCTAATATCAATGCTCTTACAAGAGCCACTCTTTGTCTTTCTCCACCGGATATTTCCTCTGGTTTTTTATCAAGCAAAGAAGAAATATGAAACATATTAGAATATTTTTCGATGAGTTCTATATCATTTTTAATAAATAACAAATTTTCCTTTATGGTTAATCCCCTAAATAAGAAACTCTTCTGGAATACATAAGACACTTTATTAAAATACTCTTCCTTTTTTTCAGCTGAAATATTTTTTACATTTTGACCATTCCAAAGATAATCTCCACTATAATCCGTATCCAAAAAAGAAAGAATATTAAGAAGAGTGGTTTTTCCACTTCCACTAATTCCCTTAATAACATAAATATTTCCTTTTTCCAATTTTAAACAAATTTTATTTAAAATTAATCTATCGAATTTTTTAGTAATATCTTTTAACTCTATCATAATAAATCACTCTTTTCTTTTATTAAATAAAACCATCCTTTTTTCCTTCTAGAATAATTCAACAATATTCCCTCGAAAAAAGAGATAATTATTCCCATTGACAAAACCAATATAATAGAAGATAAATCAATTACTAATAGTGAATACGGCAATATATTTTTAAACAAAATATATTCATTTATAATAAAAGATAAACAGCTAGCAATTAAAGAAGAAAATAAAATGATGGCCATTATGTATGTAATAAAATACAAAATAGTAGCAGTCTTTACATCTTTTTCTTTATACCCATAATATTCGAAAATACTAAAGTTATGTTCTGTATGTGAAATTCTAGTTTTATGAATTTGATAATAAAAAAGCATACCCAGAACAAAAAAGCAAATACTAGTTACAAAGCAAATCCCCCTTATCAACTGATTTACAGTATAATATTCAGCAAAATAATCTACAGGGTTTTCTATTCGTAACAATGAATTTGAAAGATCTTTATCTATATAATCATAATAAAAATTTAAAAAGCTCTCTGTATCTTTAAAAAAAACTACCAGTGAAGTAGCTTTCAACTCACTTTTCTCATCCATCCCTAAAACATCATCATATAAATATTTCTCCAAGTACCAACTATTTAAAAAATAATAAAATTTAAAATCATATTGTCCTAGATTTGCTCTTAAAAACACATTGCTTTTCTCATCTAGATCTTTAAATATTCCAACAATTTCAAAAGTATCACTACCATCAGGTAACTTTAATTCTATATCTAACCCTATCAAATCTTGAATCATTATATTTCTTTCCTCAGCTAGACTTATTGCTTTATCATAACCTAAAATAACTTGATTTTTAGCATTATAATAAGTGCCATACAAAAGTAACTCATCTATTTTTTCCATATTTTCCTTAGAATACGGCAAAGACAAAATATCAAAAGTAAAATCAGCAATATTGTTATTTCCACCCTCTTGTTCTTCTTCTATAGGTAAATTTCTTGTATAATGATATACCACTTCACTAACAGAATAGTTAGATAAAATATCTTCACAATAATCACCACTTTTCAAAGAGCACAATATAAGAATTGATTTTAAATTGTGATTATCTACAAGACTACCGATTACTTTATCTTCATAATTTGTGCAACTAAAAAGTAATATAAAAGTGAAGGTAAAAATAAATAAATATAAACATACAAATTTTTTTTCAGCCCTAAAAATCTGCTTATATAAATTCTTTAATATTACTAAAACTGAATTATATTTTGCTTTTTTTTCCAATTTTATTTCATTTTTCTCCATTAACTCATATTTAGGTATTTTCCTATATTTATTTAACTCATTAAAATCGATAATATCATCTGAATAATCAAATATAGAATCATCATGACTAGCGCAAATAATCAAACAGTCATTTTTCAACTTAAAAAGCAAATCATAAAATATTTTTTTATTGTTTTTGTCTAAAGACGAAGTAGGTTCATCTAATAAAAAGATTTTTTTATTTTGTAAAATATTTCCAATTATAGCAAACCTTTGCCTTTCACCACCCGATAACTGATTAGGAAACTTTTTTAAAAAGCTATCCAGACTAAATTTTTTAGAAACATTAATTATTTCCTCTAAGTTTTTTCCAGATTGTAATTTTAAATTTTCTTCTATGTTTAAATAATCAATAAAATACGAATCTTGTGATATATATGCAACAGAATCTTGAATCTCAGCAAAAGAAACCTTTTTTTCATATTCTTGATTATCAAAAATAATTTTGCCATAATCAAAATCTATAATCCCCAAAAGCATTTGTAAAAGAGTTGTTTTACCACTTCCACTTACACCATATAATACATATAGACCATGATTTTTAAAAATATAGGAAAAATTATTAAATAAAACGAATTCATTAAACTTCTTTTTTATATTTTTACATGTAATCATTTTAACACCTATTTACTAGATTCAATTTTATTCAATAAATTAAATAGACTTTCATAATTTGGATCTTTCTTTAAGTTGCTAAATTTATTATCTAAACTTAAAAAACCATTTTTTTCTATTTCATTTTCTATTTTTTCTATATTACTATATATTTCTTTTTCCTCTTTAGTGGCACTTCCATTTTCCATTTTATCAGTTAAATAAATACCATTATTATCTACAAAATCAATTCTTATTACAGCAATAGTACCATAATTAAGTACTAAACCGACTTGATAATAGTTACCTTCTTTTTCTTCCTTAGTTAATGAACACAAACCCAATTTATCATATTGACCGGATTTTTTAGAATAATTCATATCATAAAGTTCATTCCACAAAACAATAACATCATTGTAATCAAAATTAACAAAAGTTAATGATTTTAAATCAGCTGCATTAATTTTTCTTTGCCAATTTTCCTGTTCTAATAGGTCATTTATTTCTTCCAATTCTGTTTCTTCTGTTTTAATACCATCTTTAGAAGCATATGAATTTACAAGATTCGGAGGAGTAGCAGGAATTTTTTGAAAATCAGCTGGATTTTCTTCATCGTAATATATAACATAATTATTATCTAACGTTTGATATTTAATATTGCACCCATCCATTCTAATATAGTAAAGATATTCACTAGTTTCGTTTTTAACTCTATCAATAGACATAAAATAATACCAACCATCTTGTTTCTCAATAATTGTCTTTTTCCATTCCCTACTATTTGCTATCTCGTTTCGTTCACTTTCTAATTTTTGTTTATCAAGATTTTGTTTATAGGTAGTATATATTTTGTTTAAACTAACAAATATAATAAAAATAAAAACAATACTTATAATTATAAAAGTAATTTTTTGATTTAATGTTTTTTTTCTCATAAAAAATAGTATCCTTCCTCAAAAGTAGCATTAAAAGTCATTTATAATGATATAAATGACTTTTAAATGCAATATACACTAATCTAATCTAATATCATAGCTAAACATTGGACCATTAGTTGTCGTCTTATCACCAGTAATATAATCGAGTTTCATTTTAATATAAAATTCAGCAGTTTCTGCACCAGTTACTGGAGCATAAGCAGATTTTAAAGAATAAACTGATCCGGTAGTAGTTTGCCCAGAATATACTTCTAGTCCTAAAACATAACCAGTGTTTTGATTATACGCATATGCTATTGTAAAAACTGTAGTTATCTATACCATAAAATAATAAAAGCAATATTAAACCATAAAAGCCTAATACTGCTCAGCTAACTACAGTATAAATGAACAACTACTATAATGTCAATAACAAATTCTCCTCGAGGAATGCAAAAAGTAAGAAAAAACTTATATACTTTATTTTGCACTCTCAATGACTGGAAAAATATACATGAGTCATTATAATTGGTTAAGAGAATTTTTATTAATAACAGGAGGTATTCCTTGTACAAAGACTTATGAAAGAGTCTTTACTATTCTTCCAAAGATAATAATATGATTCATTAGATGGCAGAGTTAATAGAGGAAGTTCAAAAAAATGAAACTAGTTATAATGATATAGTAAAACCGTTTTATAACAATATAAGTCTAAGAAGAATAAGAAAAGTACTATCATATAATTTTAAGAAGGGATTAATAGATCTAATGTGTTATTTATCTTTAGTCTAAAAATAAAATTTTCAAGCTAAAAAAACAACAGGAAAGTCTTTTAAGATAAGACTTTCTCTGCTATTCATAATTTATTTCCTGTTTTTATCCTACTATTTCTTGAATCTTCTTGTTAATATGAATCTCACTCCGAGTTTATCCTGAAAAACTATTGATAATAATAACAATTCAATATATAATTGGATATATCAATAAATACTTGGAGGGAAAAATGTTTTTAGCTATACAGGAAAAAGATTTGCCAAAGAATTTAGAGGAAATAAAATTAGGAATAGGTAGAATACACACAAACAGCAAATTACTACTAAAAGGAAATAACAGATTTTATAAACTGTACAGAGAACCTCTACCATTTTACGTTGTAGCTGAGCTTTATGAATTAAGTAAACAAGATATTCCACATGCAGTCTTTCCAGAAAGTTTTATCATAGATAGTAATTACCAAGTAACAGGAGAAGTACAGCCTTTTATCAAAAACTCTAAAACTTTGACAGAAAGTGCAGAAATAGACACCAGTAGCAGAAAGATCAATCAAAGAATACCAAAAATGTATCAATTAATCAGATTCGTATCCAGCTTAAATGAACATCAATTTTCACATAATGATTTACACTCAGATAATTTTCTAGAAGATGAAAAAAGAATATATGCCATAGATTTAACTCAACTAAAAAGAGGAAAAGAAGAATCTACTCATCAAAAACACCTAAATGAAATTCTTCTTTCTTACCTATTTGGATTAACAAAAAAAGAAGGAGGAGAACTTCTAGGAAATAGCAGTTACAGATTAAAAGAATCCCTTAGATTTGCTCCAAAATTTCTAGATTTTCTCTTTGATGGTTATCAAAAAAGTACAGAAAAAGTTTTAGATGAACTATATGATCATGACAAAGAAGCAACAGAAGTTCACATAACTGGAAAAAGATTATAAAATATCAACTCATAAAAAAATTGACTATTGTTGCAAATTGTGATAAAGTTATATGGCAAGTTAAATTTATACAAAGGAGGACTTTTATATGGCAATTAATATATCAAGTAGAAAACCTAATAAAAGGAAAAGAATTCGTTCTCATGCTTTGAATACTACAAACAGTACTCAAAATCTAAACTTACAAGTAGTAAGACTTGTAGACGGTACAAGAGTAAGAATTAGTGCAAAAGAAGCAAGAACATTAAGAAAAGCAGAAAAATTCACTGAAGAAGCTGCATAAAAAACATTTGGCGCCAAATGTTTTTTTTATTAAAAAAAGGATACTATTTTAAATTTAGCTCCTCTATTTCATCAATCACTGCTAACTGTTGTTCAACAACAAGCTTTAGCTTTTTCTTAAAAATCCTCATATTTCTTTCTAAAGTATCCGCTTTTATTTCGATTTTCTCAGCTCTTAACAATGCATCATTCACGATTCGTGATGCATTTTTTCTTGCCTCTTCAATAATAAGATTTTTCTCTTCATAAGCTTGTTTTTTTATATCACTACCGGACTGTTCTGCCTTAAATAAAGCATTCTTAAGATCCGTTTCCATTTTTCTATATTTTTCAATCTCTTGCTTTAAAAGCATATTCTCACTATGTTGTTTTTTCATTTTCTCAAGCATACTCTCAGTTTGCAGAATAACGTCATCAACAAATTTATTCACTTCAGCTATACTATAACCTTTTTCCACTACTTTAAATTTATCCATGGCATCATCACCTCAAACTAATAAAACAAAAAATCAAAAACTACCAATTAAATTCATCATCTTCTTGTTGATCTTCAGATTTTTTATTATTCTTCCCCTTAGCAGGAACTGCATCATCACTAATCTTTCCTTCTACATTAATACTTTTAGGAGTACATAAGAAAATTCCTCCACCTAATTTCTGTAAATCTCCACCTATTGCATAAATAGTACCACTCAAAAAATCTACAATTCTCTTTGCTTGATCAGGTGTTACTCTTTTAAGATTCACAACAACAGAAGAATTTCCCTTTAAGTAATCCGCAATCTGTTGTGATTCAGAATAAGCACGTGGTTCCAATAAAATCATTGTATTTTCAGAACCACTATGAGATTCAATCATTGATTCTTCATCATTTATTCCATCGTCGGACTCTTGTCCACCAAATATACCTTTTAATTTCTCTAATGCCATCTCATATCCTCCATTATCTATAATCAACATTCTATCACAATTAATCTTTTTTTTAAAGCATTATTTTGCTTCTAACAAACTATTTACAAAAAAACTAACAAAAGTTAACCTAATGCATACCAAATTTTTGCAACATCACTATTACTACTGTATGGTTCTGGATTTGGTCTTTCCATTTTTAAAGAAATAGGTACTTTAAAAGCACTACCAAAAGCAATGGCACTACCAGGTTGAAGTGTCTTCAAAATAGACAATACCTCTTCACTAACATTGGGCACCATCTCTTTAATATATTGCAAATCTTTAGGATGCAATGTCCTTAAAACCAAAAAGTTAGAACACTGCGAAATACTAGTTTCACTTAATTCACTAGGTCTTTGAGTAATAAGTCCCAACAAAATTCCATATTTTCTTCCTTCTTTAGTAATTCTATCAAATATGTTATATCCTAAAAGTTCAGCATCTTTATCATTTTGAACATACCTATGTGCCTCTTCAATAATGATATGAAAAGGAACCTTCCCTCTGTTTTCATTATTTACGGAATAATCAAATAAAATTTTTGAAATAATTTTTGTAATAACTTTAGCTATTCTATCATCTACATAGTTAATATTAAAATCTACTAACTGGGCCTTTTTTCCATCAAATGTAGTAAGTAAATCACTAATATATCCTCCTCTAGTAACCATCTTATCATAACTAAAATACTGTGAATAATCACTGTTTACAAGAGAATGAAGTCTTACTGACAAAACATTTGCATAATCGAACACTTTATCACTTTTCAA
The DNA here is from genome assembly GCA_949293285.1 of uncultured bacterium. Classification (GTDB taxonomy): domain Bacteria; phylum Bacillota_I; class Bacilli_A; order RF39; family UBA660; genus RUG13868. The sequence goes on along the minus strand of CASFCU010000036.1, from coordinate 14,827 downwards.
AATTCCTTCTGAAATAAGAGCAAAATCCAAAGCTTGTTCTAAATCCTTTAATTCATACTTCACATCCCCCTTAGGTGAAGGGATTTCAAAACCTTCTATTACAAAAGTACTAATAAAATTTACTACCAATTCCATCTCTTGCATTTTACCTGTATTATCTACATAAATACACTGCTTTAAAGTTCTAACATAACCAGGTTGAATAATTTTACTATCTAAATTAAGAAGATCTGTACTAAAAGTAGACAAAACAGCAGTTACTTGATCTCTTATTTTAATGGAATCCTTACCACTTTTTAAAATATCCAATATAGCTCTTGCAATAATGTCATTTTTACATTTAGTAGCCTCTTCCCCAGTTCCTTTTAAAATAGGAACCAGTTTCAAAGTTTTCTCAATAATTGGAAGTTGGGCAGCCTCAGTAGCACCTAATAGAAGGGCAATATCATCCACATCCATAAGCCACAATGGAATCTTTAAAATTTCAGCATCCGGATACTGAGTATTCGTAGTATACGCTTTAAAATTAAGACCACTATTGAATTCATGCAAAAATGAAAATGAATTTTTATACTCACCATAAGCATCGAATATAAAAATACTAGCATTTACTGGTAAATATTTAGAAGTAGTAAAAATATTTTGAACGATACGAGCAAAAGTACAACTTTTTCCAGCACCAGTATTACCTAAAATAGCAAAATGATTACTAAAAAAAGAATTGACATCAACATTAATCTTATACCCAGGATACACAGAAGAAATACCAAGCGCTATTTGATTATTATCTACAATATCTTGATTTCCTAAAATATAAGCTAATTCTTCCTTAGAAATAATTCTAATCAAGGAAGAAAAAGAAGGTTTCAAACTAATACCAGGAACAAAAGAATCAAGAACAATCTCCCCTACTATGGCAATTTTAAGATATTGAATATCTACTTTTAATATTTCTCCCACTAACTTTCTTTTTCCATCATCAAAAATAACATGAATATTCATAAGATTACCATAATTTAAAACATTAATATCAATTTTTACAGTAACAATATTTCCTTCTACATTTATAATACTACCCAAACTATGATTCATACGTGTCACCCTATTCTCCTTAATTATACCATAAACTTTCAATAAGAAAAGAGTAATTTCTAAAAAATTACTCTTTAGGATAAGCAATAACAATAGATGAATTTTCAATATCTATCGTATCCTTAACAGAAAGAACATCTTTCAAGGTAATACTTCTGACAATATCTAATTTATCATAAATAATATCTCCATAATCTATCACATTATCCACTAAATTACTAACTGTAGGAACTACCTGATCAGAATTAAGAACTTGACTAGCAATATAACTTTTCTTATGTCTTTCAACATCTATCTCCGTAATTTCTTTATTTTTAAAATATTCTACTATCTTATCAATTAAAGCCTTAGGGTTTCTACTTTCTGCAATAAACTCTATCAATAAAAAATCATCTACAATCACTTTAGAAGTAGCAAAAAAAGACATAATTCCAAGATTTAAAACCTCTTCTCTAAAACTAGAAGAACTTCCATACAAAATGCTATAAAGTAGCGTAATTGCCAAAGCATATCGATATCTTTGTTTTACCGGAATATTCTTTAAAGAAAGTTTTATAGTAAAAATAAACTTTGGAATAATCATTCCTTCAATATTTAACTCCTTGAACTTTATATTGACATCTTTTGGCTCATTTACCTTTTTAACCATAATTTTATGATTATATTGATGACTCATAAGTGCCTGATTTTTTTTAATTACACTCATAACCTTTTCAGAATCAAAATCTCCACCAATGAAAAGCATCATATTACTGGGCTGATAAAAAGTATTATAACAAGAATATAAATCATTACTAGTTATAGTTCTAACACTTTTTTCAGTTCCACCGATATCTACTCTCATCGGATGGTTTTTAAAAATGGCCTTACTACTTTCTCGGTAAAGTTTACCTTCTGGCTCATCATTATACATATTAATTTCTTCTATAATGATATTTTTTTCTTTCTCCACATTTTCTTCTGTAAAATAAGGGCTATTCACATAAGTAAGTAAATAATCCAAATTTTCCTCGATATGATTAGTGCCTTCTACAGTATAAGAAGTAGTCTTATATCCGGTCGATGCATTAGCATCACTTCCATATTTAGAAAAAAATTGAAAAGGATCTTCCCCAGATTCTTGCTCAAACATTTTATGTTCTAAAAAATGAGCAATTCCATAAGGGACCGTAATTACCCTGTCATTTTCAACTGATTTAAACTTATGAATAGAAGCACCAAATTTTGTCACATACTCTATATAATAATTCTTCCTATTTTTAAAAGGAACAAGATACACCGTTAAACCATTATCCAACTTTTCTATATTTACTACCTGCTCTAATCCACCAATTTCTCTAGAAATCAATTCTTATCACCACCTAATAAAAATACAGTATCGATATTAATCTTCTTTGAAAGCTTAATAATATCATCTTTAGTAACCTTCAAAATTTCTTCCTTTCTTTTTTCCAAAGGATCCACTCCCCATAAACTCATAGCATAATAAGAAGATATAATTTGTCCAGGTTTATCAATGGCCTCTTCTAAGATAGATAAATAATATTTTTTAGCATTCTCCACATCCTCTTCACTAAAAAATCCATTGTCCATATCTTGCATTTCTTTTTTTATAAGCGTCATCATCATATCAAAATTCTTCTTATTAATACCAGACGTAATAATAAATAAATTATCCAGCTTATTACCAATCGAAGATACGTAATAACAAATAGAATACTTCTCCCTAATATTCTTAAAAAACTTAGAGTCCGCTGTAGCCCCTAATATTAGGTTATATATATTTAAAACATACTCACGTTCAAATTTAGTCATATGATCAATAATACATCCGATACTTAACTTTGCCTGAGAAGTATTATCTTCCTCAAAAACAATCTGTGGTTTTTTTCTAGGAACAATGTTATCTAAAATAATACTATCTTTATTTTTCTTAAATACTCTAAATTTAAATTTCTCCCTAATTAACTTTTCCGTTTTATTAAAATCGATATTACCTATTACAAAAATATCTATACTACTATTATGAATAAAGTTTTTATAAAACTCATATAAATTAGCAGGAGTAATCTTATCTAAATCTTCCATATAACCATATTCTGAATAAGAAAATTCCAAATTTTTCCCTAACGTTTGCAACATTCTAATAATAGAATATTTCCTTGCATCCTCTTTGATTCTTTCAATTTGAGCCTTCTCTTCATTTTGAATAACATGAAAACTAGTATGATCAAACTCATCATGATCGACATTAGGATCAAAAATAACATTTCTCAAAAGTTCCAAAGATTCTTCAAACATTCCCTCTTCACTATACTTTTCATCCAATATGCTTAAATTAAAATCGACATTATAATATTTGCCAATTCGATAGCAAGAAGGAAAAAGCCTTGCGGAATATAAATCTTGAAGCTTAAGTGCTAAAGCATTTTTTACAGGATAATTCTTAGTAGTATATGCAAGAATAGATGCTAAAAAATTAGTAATTGTTATTTCTTCTTTTTTGATTTTATTTCTAAAAATCACCTCAACATTTATAGTCTTAAATCTATCTGTGTTTACCATATGTAAATTATAAGAGCCAAATTCTTTTTTTATGTATTCCAAACTATCACCCCACTACTTATTATAAATAACTTTTCGTATTTTATTTATCCAAAGAAACAGATGTTTCTAAAGCTAATCGAATCATCTCATTAAGAGAGTTTTGTCTTTCCTTGCTAGTTACTTTTCTAGAATCAAAACGTGAATCTACCACTGTCAAAATACAAGCAGCCTCCTTATGAAGCTTATTTGCTAAATAAAATAAAGCAAAACTTTCCATTTCATTAGCAATAAAATTTTCATTCTTAGGAAAATTACTGATGTATTTATCATAATCAACATAAGGGTCAAAAATATCACTAGTAATAATCTTACCACAGACTAATTTCAATGATAAACTATCGGCCGTATTCTTAATGATACGATTTAAATGAATGGAAGCAGGATATTCTTTTTCCGTATCTCCATCAAAAAGTTGAGGAAAATTATTTAAACTATAGGCAGACTCTGCAAGAATAACGTCTAATAATTTGATGTCCTTACTATTAGTTCCGCAAGTACCAATTCTAATAATTTTCTCAACATGATAAAACTGAAATAACTCGAATGCATATATCCCAATACTAGCAATTCCCATCCCTGATGCAAAAACTGTTATTTTTTTTTCTTTATAATACCCAGTATAACCGTACATATTTCTAACAGAATTAATCAGTTTATAATCTTCTAAAAAATTTTCGGCAATATACTTTGCTCTTAATGGATCTCCTGGCATTAATACAATAGGTGCAACATCTTCCAAATTTGCTTCAATATGTGCTGTTGCCATCATTCATACCTTCTTTCTTTATATACAATAAAAAACAATCAAGAGAAAGTTTAGCTACGATCATCTTGATTATCTAACTTCACTAAAACTTCTCTAGGCTTAGACCCATTAGAAGGACCAATAATTCCTCTTTCTTCTAACAAATCAATAACTCTTGCAGCTCTATTATACCCTAACTTAAATCTTCTTTGCAACAAAGAAGCACTTGCTTTCCCGGTAGTAATAACAAAATTAACAATATCGTCGTAAAGTGGATCATCATACTCCTCTTCACTATCCCTAACACCACCACCGGCATTTCCTTGATCTTTAGCAGATGACAAATTCATAAATCTCTCATCGTATTGAGCTTTTTGTTGATTCACAGTATATTCTACTAAGGCCTCAAGTTCTTCATCAGAAACATAAGCACCTTGAATACGTTCTGGAGCATTTTCTCCCATAGGTAAAAAAAGCATATCCCCTTTTCCCAGCAATTTTTCAGCTCCAGTCATATCAAGAATAGTTCTAGAATCGATACTACTAGAAACAGCAAACGAAATACGTGACGGAATGTTAGCCTTTACCACACCAGTAATAACATCCGTAGATGGACGCTGAGTTGCTACAATTAAATGAATTCCAGCAGCACGAGCCATTTGAGTAATTCTCATAATGGAGTCTTCTACTTCCTTAGATGCAACTAGCATCAAATCAGCAAGTTCATCTACTATAACAACAATGTAATACATCTTACTAATCTTATCTTCAAAAGATCTTACTGCATTTTCTTTTTCTACCCAAGCATTATAAGTGGCAATATTCTTGACATTCTTTTCACTAAATAAATCATATCGATTTTCCATTTCCACTACAATCTTTTGAAGCGCAACACTTGCCTTTTTAGGATCCGTTACTACCGGCATAAGCAAATGCGGGATACCATTATACATAGACAGTTCTACTTTTTTAGGATCTACCAAAACTAGTTTTACTTCATCAGGTTTAGCACGCATCAAAATAGATGCTATAATACAATTAATACAAACAGACTTACCACTACCAGTAGCACCAGCTACAAGCAAATGAGGAGTTTTATCGATTTCAGCAAATAAGCTTTTCCCCATAATATTTTTTCCTAATGCAACTAAAAGTTTATTATTTACCTTATTCTGAGGAACATTTTCTAATATTTCTCTTAATGATACAGTCGAAATATTCTCATTTGGAATCTCAATTCCTACTGTACTCTTCCCAGGAATGGGAGCTTGTATCCTAACGTCCTTCTTAGCAAGTGCAAGAGAAATTTCTCTATTGATACTAAGTAATTTATTTAGTTTTGTACCAGTTTGAAGTTCCATTTCGTACTGTGTAACAGTAGGACCACTATTCACCTCAACAACCTTACCAATAATTCCAAACTCTTTCAACGTTTTTTCTAACGTGATAATATTATGTTCAATCGTTGCCTGATTATTACCACTTTTCTTTTTTACAGCTGGTTTTAAAATAGAAAGTGTAGGAAGTACATAATTGTTATTGGGATGAGCATGAAAAACTTCTAAAGAAGAAGCACTACTTTCCTCTAATTCTTCCTTATTTTCCTGTTTTACCTCATCATTTAATCTTTTTAACTCATCGATACTGGAAACTACCAGTTTAGGCTCACTCAACTCTTCTTTAGGTGCATTATTATCATTAATAATAACAACGGATTCTTTCTCCTTTTCCTTCTCATCCATATTCTCTTTAACCGAATCATGAGTTTTAGTTTTAGGGATAAGTTTTTTTCCTTTTTCAAAACTTGTTTTAATAAAATCGATAATAGAAAATCCAGTAAAAAAGCAAGTCCCGGTAATCATCAAAATAATAGAAACAATTTTTGTTCCAGCATGATCAAAAAGTATATTAAAAATAACTGCTAAAGCACACCCTATCACACCACTACCATAAGTTGTAAAATGAATTCCCTTTTTGATATTTTCAAAAGTTGCCATAATATCATTAATGGTTGCCTCGAAAATTAAAGAAGTATTTCCATTATTTTCTACTACATAGTTAAGATGAGCAAAAACTAAAATACCAATAGTAACAATCAGTAATCCTATAAATTTAGTAGACCAAAAAGAAGGTGCCTTCCCTTTGAGCAACATATACACACCAATACAAAATAAAGTAGCAAGAAATAACCAATCTAAAGTACCAAATAAAAAGATAGAAAAACATCTCATCATCTTACCAATATACCCTAAAGGTTTCCCAGGCCCAAATGCCATAATAGATAAAATAATCAATAAAATCCCATATAATTCTAAACTATATTCAAACTTTTTTTTCTTATCATCTTTTCTTTTTTTCTTCTTTGCCATTACTGTCACTCCAGTCTATATGAATATTATATCATACTTATTAGAAAAAAAAGAAATCTTCTATGATTTCTAATAATTTCTGTCCCTCAAAAAAGGAGGAAGTTCATATTTACCATCTTCATCATCTTCTTCTGTCAAATTTTCTATTTTTTGAGGTTGCTCGATAGAATCCATTCTAGTTCTTCTAGCCGTTTGAACATCAGAAGTTTGAGCCTTATTATATAAAGGTTCTTTATCTTTATTCTTTTCAAATCCCGTAGCTATAACAGTAACAATAACTTCATCAGTTAAATTTTCATTGATAACAGAACCGAATATAGTATTAATATCTGTATTAGCAGCGGCCCTTACCACTTCAGCAGCTTGTTCTGCTTCGAATAAAGTCAAATTAAGCCCACCGGTTATATTAATAATTGCATCGGTAGCACCAGAAATTGAAGTTTCCAAAAGTGGAGAGGAAACTGCTTGTTTAGCTGCTTCAATAGCACGTTCTTCTCCCATACCAATACCGATACCAATGATGGCATTACCAGATTTTTCCATAACAGCTTTAACGTCCGCAAAATCCAAGTTAACAAGTCCAACAACGGCAATCAAATCTGTAATTGACTGAACACCTCTTCTTAAAACATTATCAACTTCTTTAAATGCCTCAAGCATTGGTGTAGTTTTATCTATAATTTCCCTTAATCTATCATTCGGAATAACAATAAGCGTATCAACATGTTTCTTTAAATCTTCAAGACAAGCTAAAGCATTTTCCATTCTTTTTCTTCCCTCAAAGGTAAAAGGTTTCGTAACAATTGCCACAGTAAGAGCACCCAACCCTTGAGCAATTTCCGCAACGACAGGAGCAGCACCAGAACCAGTTCCTCCCCCCATACCGCAAGTAATGAAAACCATATCTGCACCACTCAAGGCCTCTTCTATTTCTTTTTTTGCTTCAAGAGCAGCCTCTTTTCCAATCTCAGGTTTTGCACCAGCTCCTAAACCTGTTTTTCCAAGTTGAATTTTTACATCTGCTTTAGAGGTGCTCAAAACTTGCAAATCTGTATTAGCTGCAATAAACTCTACACCCTTAACACCAGTCTCTACCATACTATTGATAGCGTTTCCTCCTCCACCACCAATGCCTATAACTTTAATCTTTGCCAATTGATCCATTTCTAATCCACCGAACATTATTACCTTACCTCCTTAGTTATTAGAAAAATAACCGAATATTTTACTAATAATCGTATCATCTGTTAATTCTAACATGCTCTTTTTATTTCTCAATATTTGTTCAATCATATCATCATCAATCAAAGAAATTTCCTTTTCTCTTAATCTCATTTTATCATGAAAATACTTAATTATCCCCATTGCACTAGAAAACTTATTATTTCTAATGCCTATGGTTGTAGTATTCAACGTCGAAGAATTAATCCCTAAAATATTCTCAACTACATAACTAAAACCCATTAATTCTGTTATGCCACCTGTAACAATTATATAACTAATTTTTCTTTTTGTTAAGTTATTTATCTCTTTTTTTGCAAGTTTTAATAGCTCTACTATCCTAGCCTCAACAATTTCTGTAATCTCATACTGATTGACGGAAATCTTCTCCTTCTCATCAACAGAAAATTCTAAAACTTCATTGATATCAGCATATCTTCTACTAGAAAGTGCAAACTTTTCCTTTAATTCTCTAGAAGAATTCACATCTAACCCATAGATATATGAAATATCTTTATCTATATTCTTGCTACCAAGATTAACGATACTATTTTTAATAAGAATTCCTTTATTAAAAATAGAAATATCCATTTTATCATGACCAATATCTATTACAGATCCTAAAACGCCATCTAATTCTTTCGTTCTAGCTTCATAATAATCTCCAATACAATTAAAAGTAATATCCACAACTTCTATTCCTACACTAGAAAAAACTCTCAACATATCGAAAACTTGTTTCTTAGGAGCTGTAGCTAAAAGAGCTTTAACACCAAGGGTCGATGCAGAAAAACCATTTGGATTAACAACAAATTTATCATCATCGATGCAAAACATAATAGGAATAATCGATACTAACTCTTCTTCAGGTAAAATCTTATCAACTACCGCTTCCTGCAAAAGATTAACAACATCATTTCCATCTATTTTTTCTTTAAATATATTAATAGAACCATCAACAACAGAAAGCCTTCTATTATTAGAAGGAACAGTTACAATTGCTTTGTTAATTCGTATACCAAGTGATTTCTCAATCTCCAAAACAGCCAAACGTAAAGAATGAACTACCATTTCATGGTCGACAATTAATCCTTTTCTCACACCAACCGATTTCACTGCTGTTGATGCTAGAACATAGAATTTATCATCCAAAAATTCCGCTACCACAATCTTTATGTTATCACTACCAATATCAATACCTGTATATATTCTCCTCATATAACATTGCTCCTACTATATAAAATCATTATACTAGAACAAAAGAATAAAAACAAGGACTATTCATATCCATTTTCAAATTCAAAATAGCTTTTTTTCATCATTTATACTTATCAAAAACACTCCGATTTAATAACTCCAGCCATAAAATCTTTTGCTAATATCTCAAATTACTTCAAACTTTATCAAATTCTTTGCAAATATTCACAAAAGATCAAATATCTATTAAAACATAAATTAAAAAAAGAAAAAGACCAAAGAGCCTTTTTCACATTAACAAACCATATTAGAATACAAATACCTAAAATAAGTTCCCAAATAGGTTCCCAAATGAAATATAAAAGTAACAAAAACATTGAAACAATATGCAATAAATGGTGATGCCATAATCAAAAGAATAACTTTTTTATTTTCCCGTATATTTTTTTTAATTATACGTGACATAAATTACCAATAATTATCCTTCGAATTGATGTACCAAAGCTTCTACCAACTTCAAGAACAATTTTTATTCCGCTAGTAAAGGCATTGATAAGACTACCAGAAATGGAAAGCCCGCCATCTATTGACAAAAGTTCAGAAGTATTAACAATCTCTCTCATAAACCCTCCTATTCATTGCAAGATAGTGGCCTAACAAAACCATCGATTACACCTACTAAAAACACAATACCAGTAACAATAGTTAAAACTCCCCATACCGATATTCCACCACCATCTATCTTTTTTAATTTCTCTTGCGTTAAATCATTCATCTCATCATCCCCCAATTATAGATTTTATAACATAATTTAAAATAGTATCCCTTTTTAAAATAATATGATAAACAATATAATTATTTTCAATAGTAGAATATTTATCAGAATCTATCGTTACATAGACTCTTTTAAAGATTTCTTCTTCATAGACAAAATCAGTATCATCAATACTATCAACACTGTAAGAAAATGTGGACCCTTCTATTACTATTTCTTTACTATTCAATATTTTTTGTAAATCATTAACATGTACTAAAGTACTAAATCTATTTGCACTATCAAAAGAAGCATACCCCTCATAATAATCACAAAAATGATTATGAAACATTACTATAAAAATAATTATAAAAATAAAAATCAATACCACTACTAAGTTTTTCCATAAATATATTTTTTTGTTACTAAATAACTCCTGATAATCAAGAATTTTCATATATAAAATTCTCCATATCAATTACCTTATCATATAAATAATTATTATCTTTTCTATGTGATATCACAATAATAGTCTTACTGCTATAATATTTTAATAAATTAAGAATAATTTTTTTCTCAGTATTCACATCTATCTCACTAAAAGATTCATCGAGAATATATACGTTACTATTTTTTAAAAATGTCCTAGCAAGAATAATACGTTGTCTTTCTCCTCCGCTTATATTAGCACCATTCTCCTCGAGTAAAGTATAATATCCCAAATTTCTATCTTTAACTACTTCATCTACCAAAGTATATTTACAAACATCCGATACTCTATTATAGTCACGTGTATTATTCATATTTATATTATTATAAATAGTATCGGTAAATAGAATTTCATTCTGAGAAACATAAGTAACACACTCACGTAACGCCCAAAGATTAATATCATTAATATCTTTACCATCTACAAAAACAAAATTTCTAGGAATCGGAATATATCTGGCAATGATTTTAGCAAGTGTACTTTTTCCTCTTCCAGATTCACCACAAATAACGATTTTTTCACCTTTTTTTAAAGAAAATGATAAATTTTTAAATAAAAAATCTCTACCATTGTACGAATAAGAAAGATCCTTTATCACAATATCACCATCAAGAAACATAATAGCATTAGAATCAGATAACAAATCATCCGTTTCCATAGCCAAAATTTCATTGATTCTATCAACAACTATCCTAGCTTTTTTTAAGATAATATCAAAATGAATTATATTTCTAATAGGCTCCAAAAAATAATAAATAAGAGCATGATAAGTAATAAGATTCCCCAATGATAATTCATTATTCATAACCATAATACTACCAACAAAAACTAAAACCATCATCAATAAAGAAACAAAAACATTATCTACAAATTTTTGTAAATTAGCAAAAAAACTGAAATGATAACTAGAAAGCAAATATTTATTATACAAATAAGAAAATTTGTCCATCACAGTATCAAAAACATTCATTCCACGAACAGAATCAACACCACTAATAAGTTCAATCATATAAGAATGAACGAAAGCCTCATTCTCTTTAATAGCACGTACCCGATGATATATCAACTTATTAAAAAAAATAGTAAAACAAATATAAATAATAATAGAAAATAAAACAATAAATGATAAAGTAACACTAATTGAAAAAAGAAAGAAGATAACAAAAAAAAGTAAAACGGTATCTACTAAAAAAGTAACAATCAAATGACTTATAGAATCTCTTATCTCACCTAAATCATTGATTCTTGAAATAACTTCACCAGTAGTTCGATTTTTATAATAAAGATGAGGAAGCAATAAAACATGAGAAAATGTATTACTAATTAAAATATAATCCAATTTATGACTAACAAAGTTTAGAAGTCGATTACGCATATAATCAGCAGTATTTTTTAAAATATACAATAAAATCATGAGAAATACAATAAAATACAAATTTGACTTTGATTGATAAGTCAACGCTTTCTCTATAATAAATTGAAAATTAAATGAAGTTAAAATATTAGAAATTGTATACAAAATAGAAAGGAAAGCAATCATTAACAATATATTCTTGTTCATATACAAAAAATTGAAAACTAAACTTTTTATCTCATTACCTGATTTTATAAACGGTATTTTTTTATTAGGAGTTAAAAACAAAAAATTACTTGTAGTTATCTTTAAAAAATCCTCTATTTTCATTTTAACGATACCTTTGGCTGGATCTGCCAAAATTAAATTTCCAGCTTTCATATTTATTTCATGAATAACCACAAAATGTTTATATTTACCATCAATAATTACATGAGCTATACAAGGCAAAAACTTTTTATCTATATCAAAAACACTACCATTTACACCTTTAGCATCAAAACCCAATTTTCTTCCAGCCTCTAACAAAGAAAAAGCATTGACACCATCATTAGTGGTATTCGTTATCATTCGTAAATACTCACGTGGTACATTCCCGCCATAACTTTTGATGATAGTTAACAAGGAACAAACACCACAATCTTTTATTCCGTCCTGCATAACGCAAACATATTTTCTCATAAATCACCTCCTCGATTAAATTATTATCCATAAAAAAAGAATTTCCTCACTTTTTCATAAATTTATCTAAAAACTAAATGACACATACTGAAATTAATTTAAAATAAGTATAAAAATCAAGTATATATACACTTGACCTGCTGCCTAAAATATGAAAAATATAGTAATTAAACAAGATAAAATACCTTTAGTTATAAAAAATCCTTAATTTTAATTAGTTTCAAAATCCATGAGCCCCCCTGAAGGAGCCTTATGGCTCCATTTTTGTTTGTTTAAGTTTATAATAATTTATTATAGGTTTTCTAAAGTTTAAAAAAGTTTAATTTAGTTCTAATTAGTTTAAATATTGTGGGTGGTTAAAAATATAAAAATTAACCTAATTATACCAAAAAGCGTTGACCAAATGGTATAATTAGGTTAAAATTATATTGGTGATGAAAATGTTATATAATCATAGCGAAATAAAAAATAAATATAAAACAACTTATCAAATACGAAAAGCAATAAGTAATAAAGAAATATATAAAATAGAAAAAGGTATTTATTCAGATAATCCAGAAGTGCATTATTTAGCAATTTTAATGAAAAAGTATCCTTATGCAGTTATTACAGGAGAATCAGCATATTATTATTATAATTTTACTGATATAATACCTTCTAAAATATATTTAGCTACACGTGATGTTAATACAAGAATACATGATAAAGACATTAAACAAATTCGTATGAGGGACAATCTTTATAAATTAGGCAGTACTCAAATTATATATGAGGGAGTAATTATAAATATTTTTGATAAAGAGCGTTTATTAATTGATTTAGCAAGAAATAAAAATAAAATTGGATATGATTTATATAAAGAAATTATATTTAATTATAGAAAAATTGCTGATAAATTGGATGTAAGTAAAATAGAAGAATATTTACAATATTTTTCAAATAGTGATAAGATACTTGGAATATTACAAGATGAGGTGTTTTAATGAATTTAAGTAAATCAGTAGAACAATATATCCTGATTGGATATAAAAAAGATGATGCTATATCTAAGGTTGCGCAAGATATAATTCTTTTAAAAATATCAAAGAGTAATTTTTCAGAGTTATTACAAAAACTAATTGTTTTAAAATAAAAAAGATAATTGGTAATTTATCAGACATAACTAGTTTTAGTACATTTAATGATAAAGCTATAGTTTATAAAGAAAATTATAAAAAAATGTTTTCATTTAGATATAAAATTAGTAAAACTCATAAAGAATTTTATCAATATCTTTTAGATAACCATAATACAACTATACCAATTTATAGGTGTAAACCAATCTGTGTTTTTATCTATTTAGCTTTTTTATTATGCAGCCTTTTCATATATGCCTATCTTTATTTGATAAGCCCATACCTACTAATACTTTTAATTTTTATTCCAATATCATTATTATTTCTAATTTATAAGTTATATAAACCTTGTATTATAATAACAGACAAAGAACTTATTTGTAATTTATTTTTTAAAAAACTATCTATTAGTTTAAATGATATAACAAAAATAAAACTTCAAATAATTAGAAGATTTGCTAGAACGGACCGTAGTAGTGTAAATCAAACATATAAATATTATCATTTTATAGTTTTTAATAAAAGTAAAAAGTTATTAAAAGTAAGAAATGTTGCCATAGATGATATTAATCGAATAGTTGACAAAGTTAAACCTTACAACATTAAAATATATCATGGAAAACCAACGTATGTGTTATAATCATAATGGAAGGAGTATATGATGAAGAAAAGTTTAAAAATTATTCTAATTGTGGTAGTATCTTTATTAATTGTTTATTTTGTTATAAAAGGAATACTTTTAATTACGTATAATAATTCGGTCATTGAAGATGATGCTTACTTAGTAAGTTTAAAAGAATCACTTGCTAACAATGAACAAATGAATGTAACAACAACTAATTTAGAAAATGACGAATATTATACATTGGATGATATCAATTTTATAAATCTTAATATGGAAGTAGAAACAATTAGTGATGAAGTTAACTTATTAGAAAATGGCGAAACGACAATTAGTATAAACATGTCTGAATCTAATTTAGTCGACCAAGTAAAAGGTGAAGATCATTATTTTCTAAATAATTTATTAGAAGACGAAAATATAACAACCGATTACGAATTATTAAAGTTTATTGTCAACAACTATAATAAAGATGTAAATATACTATCTAGTATTAAAACTTTAAGAGAAGCAACAGAAATTAATACAGAAACAAAAATAATTATGAATTCATCAACTAATATTATGGATATTACTGGTA